>NZ_CP032824.1 GCF_003660105.1 Aliarcobacter cryaerophilus ATCC 43158 | reverse complement strand
TATATTGTCTTATTTAATAAATTTATTTTATTATATATAAATTATGTCACATTCTTGTCACATTTCAATGTTTATTTAATTTATATTATTGGGGATTTCCAATTATTAATTTTTTTATTAAATAATTTTTTACCAATAAAGATTCTTACTTTACAAAAATTTGGGAGAAAAGAAAGAATATATGATGTTAAAATAAAAAAATAGTTCATCAAAAAATTATCTGAAATTAGGATAGCCTTTAATTAAAATAATTCAAGCTTTATTCAAATTTTGATATCGTTGCACACACATAAAACATAATAAATTAAATAAAGGAATGAATTATAAAAAAATACTCAACTAATCAAATTAAAAATGCTGGTAAAACTCTTATTGGTCCAGATAATGAAAATATTGAAGCTTTGGAAATTTTATCGTATTGGCGTACAAGTCACGCTAGTGCTTTAGAATCCGCTTTTGACTTACTTGAAAATATAACTAATAAAATAGATAAATATGCTCTTCTTGCTAAAAGATTAAAAAGAACCCCTTCAATTGTAAATAAATTAAAAAGATTTAATTCAAAAGGTATGCAATTATCAACAATGCAAGATATAGGTGGATGTAGAATCATTCTATCTAATTTAAAAAATGTAGATAGATTAATTAAAACTTTAAAGAAAGAAAGATTGTTTGAATTAAGAAATGATTATATAAGAAATCCTAAAGAAGATGGCTATAAAAGTATCCACCTTATAGGTAAGTTTAAAAACTCTGAAGGTGAATTAAGAAGTATTGAACTACAAATTAGAACAAAAGTTCAACACTCTTGGGCTACAGCAGTTGAAATTGTTGATTTGTTTACAAATCAATCTCTTAAATCAAATTCAGGAAAAACTATTTGGAAAGATTTTTTTAAATATACAAGTCATCAATTTTCACTTTTAGAAAACAGTATATACTTGAACTCCTCAGATACTAGATTAATTTTTAAGGGCTTTCTTGAAGAATTTAGAAAATCAAAGAAAAAATCTCTAACTTATAGTGCATTTAAAGTTTTTGACTCTTGTAATAAATTAGACATTACAAAAAAATTCTCTCTTTTTGCTAGCTCTTTGCAAGTAACAAGTGAACAGTTAAAAAATAATACTTCAAACGGATATATTTTAATTATTGTTGAAATAATTGAAGGAAACACATTTGGAATTAACTCTATTTACTATAATGAAAACGAAGTAGTTGAAGCAAATAATGACTACTTGATTCAAGAAAAAAAGGCATTTGAAAACCATAGTATAGTTGCTCTTGTATCAACTAATGCAATTGGTGGTGTGAAAGAAGCTTATCCTAACTATTTTGCTGATTCTGAAGATTTTATAAAATATTTACATATAATAAATTCATCATATTTAAAATTAAATCCTGGATTTTTTAGATTGTGGAATAAATTTATTTATAAGTTTAAAAAACCATTAGTTATCAATTAACATATATGATGATTTCTTTATCATATATATTAATGACTATTTCTTCTACCTTTAGATATCGCCAAAACTGATTCTTAATTTGATAAACTAAAGATAGATCATTTCTTTTTATCTTAATAAAGTCTTTTAAAAGCTAATTTGCTTTTTTGGTATTAATAATTATAAAACTAGCTGAAATTTTATTAATTTTTTAATTCTTTATATATCATTATCTACAACATAGACTAAAATAAATTTTAATTAGAATATTTATATTAAAATATAGTTATAAATCAAGCAAAAAATTGTAAAAAAATAATTTACTCGTTACATAACGAATAAATTTTAATAATATTTAAAATATGTCAAGTATTACTTGAAATATATTTATAATTTAGATACAATAAATTAAATATTACTCGTTACATAACGAATAAAGGATTAAAATGACAAAAAAACTAGGTGATGTTATTGGTGTTACAGTCCAAAAAGGTGGTGTTGGGAAATCAACTTTTTCTCAAGCAATAGCATACTCATATGCTAATAAAGGTTTTAAAACTGCATTAATTGATCTTGATCCACAATCAACACTCTCTGGTGCATTTTTTGGTTATTCTTATGGTGCATTTACATATACTGAAGAGAATGGTGTTCTAAAATATGACGTAAGTAATATTACAAATATATTTAGAAATGAAAAAGTTACTCCAATTACTATTAAAACTACAAAATATTTAGATAATCCTAATAAAGGAAAAATGTTACAACCTCACTATCTTGAAGATAGTTTAGAAATTGATTTTTTCCCTTCTAATTTTCAGTTATTAAATTTAACAGAATCTGATGAATTTAAAAGAGATGAAAAAATTAATATTTTATCAAACTTTATTGAAAGCTTAAAATCGCAATATGATAAAATCATTATAGACGCCCCACCCTCTTTTGGAATAATTACAACTTCTATTTTAAAATGTGCAAAATCAATTTTAATACCAATTCCAACTAAAAACGTTGATACAGACGGAATGGTTGGTTTTTTTAGAACATTAGATAAAATATTCATTACAGAAAATTTAGAAAATTTAGAAAAAATTGTTTTAGTACCAAATATGTTTGATAAAAGAATTACAGATGCAAAAGAGACTCTTGCTGAAATAAAAAGAATCCCTACCCTACTTCATGAAACACAAAATTTAAGAAATTTAAATTGTAAAGTTATGAATCCTTTTCCACAAAAATCATGTGTTCAAGAAGCTCCTAGCTTAAAATACTTTTTAGTTCCCTATATTATGGATTTCCAAAGATCTCAAAATCAAGATTTAATTTTAATGATTGATAATATTGCAGATGAATTAAATTAAGGATTAAATATGGCAAAAGTTAAACCTCAAAGAATGACTTCAATTAATAATACAATTGATGAATTAAAAGCTGAACAAGATATATTATTAAAAAATAATACAAATATTATATTAGTTGATATTGATTCAATTTCTGAATTAAAATTAGACAATGATATATTAATGCACAATAGAATATCTTATTCAAAATCAAAATTACTTGAATTAGCAGAAAATATTTCAAAACTAGCAAGTGATAGTGCTGGAATACTTGGCACTGGATTACTTAATCCTGTTATGTTAAGAAAAAAAAATGAAAAATTAGAAAGAATTCATGGTGAAAACAGAATTAGAGCTTTAAAATTAAATGGTTCAACTAAAGTACCAGCAATAATTTTAGAAAATGTAAGTGATGAATTGGCTAGATTCATGAGATCTAGTGAAAACTTAAATAGAGAGGATTTAAATACATATGATGAAACTATATCTATTCTGGAACATATTCAATTAGCCTGTAATTTTAGTGATATTGAAAGTGTAAAAAGTTTTTTAAATAAAGTAAAAAATTTCCAAGCTGGGAAAAGTAGTTTAAATGAAGAAGAAAAAGTTTTACATAAAAATGTAAGTAATGTTTTTGAAAAAATAGGGCGATTTGATATTATTACATTTGTTGATAGATTATCTGTTTTAAAACTTGATCCGTTGATTAAACAAGCATTAATTGATGAACAAATAACTTATAGCCAAGCAAAAGTTATAAAATCTAAATTAAAAACTCAAGCTGAAATAACAAAAATTTTAGAAGTACTCAAAAATAAAAAATTATCTGTAAATGAATTAAAAGTTTATATAGATAATTTAAAAAAATCTATTACTAAAGATGAGCCTTTAAATAAAAATATATTTGATAAGGTAAGTTTTTATTCAAAGAAATTATCTAAAAAAGTTTATTCAGGATTATCAAATGAAGATAAATTTTTTATTGATAGTAAATTAAAAGATATTGAAAAATTATATCTTGAAATAAACTCTAAAATTAAAGAATAAACTCTCTTTTCTTTAAGAGAGTTTATTTCTTTTTATAAGTATTTTTATTAAAGTTTATAAGAACTCCGTAAAGCACGAAGAAATAGCCGTTTGAATAGCATTAGCTGCATATGAAATGAGAAATATAACACCTCATTTGAGATGTTATGACTTAAAAATAGAGAAATATTGAATCTCAAAGTATATGATATAACATATATAATGAGAAATATAACTACTTTTTTATTTATTTAATTTATCTTACTTTATATCTTTGAAATAGCCATATATTATTGATGGAGATATAACATATAAAAAGAGAATTTTTAGACAAAATAGCAGTAATATAGAGATAATGAATAGTTTTTCTCAATTTATATGTCAAAGGTATGAATAGACATAAGAAATGAGAACTTTATAGTTAAATATCCTATATAATCAAAGGTATAGAAGTTATAAAGATATGAATAGAATATGCAAATGCCCTACTTTGCGGTAAGTAATTGAAAATAACAACAAGTAAATTATAGATATAACATATAAAAAGAGAATTTTTAGACAAAATAGCAGTAATATAGAGATAATGAATAGTTTTTCTCAATTTATATGTCAAAGGTATGAATAGACATAAGAAATGAGAACTTTATAGTTAAATATCCTATATAATCAAAGGTATAGAAGTTATAAAGATATGAATAGAATATGCAAATGCCCTACTTTGCGGTAAGTAATTGAAAATAACAACAAGTAAATTATAGATATAACATATAAAAAGAGAATTTTTAGACAAAATAGCAGTAATATAGAGATAATGAATAGTTTTTCTCAATTTATATGTCAAAGGTATGAATAGACATAAGAAATGAGAACTTTATAGTTAAATATCCTATATAATCAAAGGTATAGAAGTTATAAAGATATGAATAGAATATGCAAATGCCCTACTTTGCGGTAAGTAATTGAAAATAACAACAAGTAAATTATAGATATAACATATAAAAAGAGAATTTTTAGACAAAATAGCAGTAATATAGAGATAATGAATAGTTTTTCTCAATTTATATGTCAAAGGTATGAATAGACATAAGAAATGAGAACTTTATAGTTAAATATCCTATATAATCAAAGGTATAGAAGTTATAAAGATATGAATAGAATATGCAAATGCCCTACTTTGCGGTAAGTAATTGAAAATAACAACAAGTAAATTATAGATATAACATATAAAAAGAGAATTTTTAGACAAAATAGCAGTAATATAGAGATAATGAATAGTTTTTCTCAATTTATATGTCAAAGGTATGAATAGACATAAGAAATGAGAACAAACATGTTAAAAACTAGCTTTATGAGAAATTTTAAAGCCAATAGCATAACTTTTGAGAAATTTAAGTAATATATGATAATATACAAGAACTTTTATTTAAGAAGAGAAAAGATGAAAAAAGATAGTTTGATGACTAAGCAGCAATTGATTGCAGAGGAACAAAAAAGACTTTTTAAAAATAGAAAAGTTGTACAACTTAATAAATTTATTAAAGGTGATGTGTCTCCATTTACTGTTAATGATTTGAAAATCTTTAAATTAATTATTTCAAAAGTAGATAGTAAAGATTCTTTATTTCAAGATTTTTATGAGATTACAACAGATGAGATAAGACATTTAAATATAAATGAAAAGCATTTATATAGTGAAACAAAAAAGTCTTTAAAAAGATTAGCCAATATATATATTACATTTGAAGAGAATGATAGCTTTAGAGAAGTAGGGCTTATAAGAAATGATTTTAGATTTGATAAGTATTCAAAAAAGATATTAATTAATTTTAATGATGATATGGGTGAATATTTAATAAATCTTAAAAAGAATTTTTTTATGTACGATTTAATCGATATTGTTAATTTTAAATATAAACATACTTTAAAATTATATGAATATTTTAAATCAAATTCTTTAAATGTTGTTAAATTAAAAGTTGATACTATAAAAGATATTTTAGATTTAAAAAATAAATATATAAGATACACAAACTTTAAAAAAGATGTGATTGAAGTTATAATTGATGAAATTAATTCTAGCTCAAACACTTTATATTTAAAATATAGTGAAGAAAAAATAGGACCTAAAGTTGAATATATTATTTTTCATGTAACTAGAATTAAAAGCGATGCTATACTTGAAGGTGCTATTAGTGAAAATATGGCATATTCTCATTTATATGGAAAAGAGTGCAATTATTTAGGTAAATATTATACTATCGAAGATATTAATATAGATAATTTATTAATAGTTTTAAAAGAACAGTACTCTAATAATCGTACAAATATTGTAAGTGAAAGTAAAGAAAAGTTAGAGCAACAGCTTAAGAAATTACTACCAGATGATTTTGCTAAGAAAAAAACGAGTGAAATACAATTAGATGAAATTGGAAGATTAACTGCAGTAAATGATTTTAAATCATTTAAAACAAAAGTTATAGAAAAATATAGAGGAAAAGATCTTGGTAATTATATGCCAGGTTTTGATGAAGAAGTTATTATAAAAGTTGATGAAGAGAGTAGTTACCTATATGATACAACAGCTAAAAAAATCATATCAAAAGAAGAGAGCTTAGAAATTTGGAAATATCTATATAAAAATAGAGATAAAGTTGGTAAAGTTATCAAAAAAGAGCCTGTCAATTTAATTGAACAGTTTATAAATAAGATAATATTTATTACTAAAAATGATTCTTTTGGAAATAAAGAGATTATAAAATATATTGTAACAGATATTAAAGAAGAGACAGATAGTAAAGGGGTTATTAAATATAGACTGCATATTAATAATTTAGAAGACCCAACACAAGATGTAGAGAAATCAAAAACACTATTAACATTTGAGCAAATTAAGCTTTTTATTGAAGAAAATAGTGTTGAAAAAGATTACTCGTTACATAACGAATAAAAATAGGGGATACTTTGAATTTTATAAATATATTAAATATTGAAAGATTAGTTTTAAGTTCTATATTCTTTGATTATGAGCAAATTTTTGAAGTTTCTTTAATATTAAAAAAAGATGATTTTTACTTAAAGGCTCATCAAGATATATATCAAGTTATGTTAGCTTTACATGATGAAGGTTTACCAATAGATGAAGATTTCATTAGAAATAGGGTGCCTAAAGAAGACTTTAATGATAATGTATTAATAGAGATACTTAGTGCAAAACCTATTGTTAATACAGAAGCTTATTGTCTTGAGATTAAAGAGAGCTCAAAACTGAGAAAATTAGAGCAACTTTCAAAAAATATTATATTTAATGTAAGTAATGACAAAAATAGTCAAGATATAATTACTAATATTCAAGTTAATATTGAAAACATTGAAAATGAGACTCTACAACAAATACCTACAATTAGAGATACGATAAAAGAATTTAAAGCTGATATGCAAAAGGCATTAGATGGTGGAGCAAAAATATTAGGTCAAAGTAGTGGACTTGAAGCTTTAGATAATATTATAGGGGCATTTGAAGATGGTGATTTAATTGTAATTGCTGCAAGGCCTTCGATGGGTAAAACTAGTATAATTTCAAATATTGCAATAAAAGCTTTAGAAGAGGGTAGGGGAGTTTTAATAGAGAGTTTAGAGATGCCTAGAAAAAAAATAGTTAGTAGATTGATCGCTGCAAGATCTCAAGAGAGTTTAACAGACTTAAAAAGAGGATTAGTAAAAAACAAAGATAATTTTAATGCAGCTATAGAATTTTTTGAAAATTCAAATTTAATAATTCATGATAAAGCATATCCAACAATTTTAGAATTACAAAATAGAATAAAAGCAACTCTAAGAAAAAATCCTAATATAAAAAATATTTTTGTTGATCATACAGGAAAAATTCAATTACTTGGTAAAACAAGAGAAGATATAGAAATAGGGCATATTAGTGCTATGCTAAAAAAGATTGCTAGAGATTATAATATTAGAGTATTTTTACTTCAACAGTTAAATAGATCATTAGAATCAAGAGAAAATAAAAGACCAATGTTAAGTGATTTAAAGAATTCTGGCAATATAGAAGAAGATGCTGATATAGTATTAGGTCTTTACAGAGATTCATATTATAAAAAAAACAAAGATAAACTTACTATGTTAAATTATGATAGTGTAGAGGATGCGGAAATCTTAGTTTTAAAAAATAGAGATGGTAGAGTAGGGGTTGCAAAAGTTTCTTTTGAAGGAAAATCAGCAAGATTTTTAAATAGAGTTAATAATGAACCAACAATTATTGAATTTGAATAAGGAGAATTAACTTTTATGCAAAAAATTGAAAAGATAAATTATTTTGATTTGATAGAAGTAAATAAAATGATAAGTAATCCATTTTCTAGAGAGATTTTTATATCTACAATAAAAAAAGAATATGGTAACGGATATACAATCTTTTATGATTTAGGAAATGGTATAGCTGTTTATATTAGAAATTTTACTACGAATAAAGATTTATTACTTGTAGAAGAGAGTAATGTTTCAGGAGGAAGTTTAATATTTAATTTGGGTGATGATATTAATTTTTTATATAGAAATTCTGAAAAACATACTTTGAAAAAAGAATCTTTACTTTTAGGCTTATCATCAAATAATTTTTATGTCGAAGTTCCTTTAAAAAAAAATAAAAAACTTATAACATTTTCAATCGGAATGAAAGAAGAGCTTTTCTTAGAAATCACTTCACCTATTGATAATATAAAGAGTTATATGAAAGAAGCACATAAAAAAAGCTATTCTATTTTTGATACTTTGCAAATTGATACTTTGCAACATGAAATAATTAATTATTTTAAAGATAAAGATTCATTTAAAAATATTTTAAAAACAATATATTTAGAATCTAAAACTACTGATTTAATTCATTACACCATACAAAAAATTTCAAAATCTTTAAATAAATCAACTAATACTAAAAGTAGAGCTTCTTCTTTGGAAAGGGCAAAAGAAATTATTATGCAAGAATATAGCTCAAATTTATCTATAAAAAATATTGCTTACAAATCTGCAATAAACGAATGTTATTTAAAAAAAGATTTTAAAGAATTTTATAATATGACTATTTTAGAAATGCTACAAAAAAGAAGGTTAGAAGTAGCAAAAGAATTGTTAAAAGATGAATTTAATGTAAATGAAGTTGCTAGAAAGGTTGGTTATAAGAACTCAGGATATTTTAGTAAGCTTTTTATTAATTATTTTAAGATTTCACCTATTCAGTACAAAAAACAATTTAAATACTAGTATTTTCCTTTTATTAGCATAATTTTTCCCTATAGCAACATTTTATTATTGATAATTAATATCAAATTATATACTATTCCTAAAATTTAATAGGAGTCGTAATGAAAGATAATTTTTTTAATAAAAAAATATCAATTAATTTTTGTATGCTTTTAATATCGGGTTCTTCATTGTTTGGAGAAGATATTACAAAGCTAGAAGAAATAACAGTAAATGAAGTAGCTTATTCAAAATATCAAAATGAAGCTAAGCCTCAATTAAACAGAACTCAAATATCAAAAAATGATACTGCAAAATCAATACAAACATTCAATAAATCGTTTATAGAAGAAGCTGCGCTTCAAAATGTTGAAGATATTATAGAAATGTCATCAAACACAGTTTATACTGGAGATAATCATGGCAGAACAAATGATATATCAATGAGAGGATTTTCAGGAGTTCCAATACTTTTTGATGGAGTAAGAATTACAAATAAATTAGCACATTTCAAAATTTTCAGGTATTAGAAATTTTATTATTTCTAAATATTCTCTTTGCTCTAAAAGTAAATTTTTAATTTCACAGTATTCTAATTGATTCATTTTAAAGCCTTAAAAGAAAGTTTCAAAATATTTTTTTTATTTGCAATTTTATAATCAATATATTGGTTATAATCTAAAACTTCTGAAATTTTGAAGTTGTATTTTTTACATAAATAGTTAAAATCATCAAAACTAAAGTTATTATCAGAAATATAGTTTTCTTCCCATATCTTTTTTAGGGCTTTTTTTATGAGTCTTTTATCTAATTCCTTATCCTTATCATTTTTATTTAATGTATGGTATGTAATAGTTTCATCAAATGGTATCCTGATGCATGATATATCGATAAAGTCCTTATATTTAGGGTTGGATGTTAAATTGTAAAATACATTTAGCCATCTACTAATAATAAAACTGATGATTTTTTCACTAGAATTTTGATCTAAGCAATATTTATTCTTTTTTTCAAATCTATTATGATACATTTTTAATCTTCTAATTGTCATATACTCATCTACAATTGACCCAACATCATCAATGTAATTTACTAGGAATCTTTTATTATTTTTAGTATTTAAAAGTTCTTTTGCACTCTCACGTGACCAAAACATAATATCTTGAAATAATTCTTCATTTTCAAAAATATCTTTTGGATTTTTAATTTTTTGACCAATATAATGGATAGCAATTTCTTTTGAATTCATTTTATTCTCCTTAAGAGATAGAAATTGTTTAATTCGTTTCTTGAATTTGACAGAAAAAGCCGTAGCCTTTGAATTGAAGTGCTCACAATCATTCGATAGTATTTAAGGTAGGTAATATATGATTTTGTGCTATTAATAAAAAATATGCAATAAGAGAGAAATAAATATAAAATAAAAAAAGGGGGGGGGGGATTATTTAATAAATGAAATTGACCAATTACACAAGTATGATATACTTGATAATTAAATACGATATCGCGTCTAACATCCTGTTAGAACTTTGTATGAAGGAGCCAAACTTTTAAGAAACAATTCTAAAAGTTAATTAAGTAAAAAATTAAAATTAGTGTATTGTAACCAATTGAAGATTTATTTATCCTTAAAAAATTATAACAATATTAGCTTAAATCTTATAAATTCAAATATCCTTAATCTTGAGTTTTACTCTCTTCCCACTCTTTTAAAAGTTTATAAAACTCCTTATCTGACTCACTATCCTCTTTCCCCATAAGATATTTTTGCATAAGTAAAAGTTTGATTAATTCCATATCTTTTGAGCCATATTTTTCAAGTAAACTATCTGCTTCAGATTTTATTCCTTTAAAACTAAACTCTTTTAGATTTAGTGCATCTTTGATAATATTTTGCTTATCTTCCATATTTATATTATCTTTTCTATAATCTTTAAAAGCTTCTCCAAATGTTTGTGATTTTGAAGCTTTTAGTTCATCTATCCATTTTGTTTTTCCTATTCCAAAGTTTTCACTCTGTCCTACATCATAAAAACTTCCGTTTTTATAATCTATAGATAAAACTAAATCAGGTACATTTTCAAATCCTTTTTTTGCTAATTCTGTTAATTTTCCACTATATAGTTCAAAAACCATTCCTTTATACTCTTCAGGAATATTTTTACTATTTATTACACCTGTTTTATATAATTCTAAAATATCTGTACCATCTTTTGTTAAAAATTTACCATCTATATTTTCTAAATCTCTTAGGTCATATCCAGTTCTATTTTTTATTTCATGAAATAATGTTTTTTTATCAGATTTTTCTTTGCTTACTTGAGAATTATTATCTAAAGTACTATTATAAATATGAGAAAACAACTCTTTAGAATTACTTGCTGTATTTAAAACATCTTCTATCAAACTAGATAGATTTTTATCATCAATTCCGCTAACACTTACTTTATAATCATAAGGGTCTATAGTAAAAGTTAAGTTTGTATCTTTTGGAACAGAGATACTGTATTTATCTAAAAGTTGTTGAAATTGAGTATTTACAGCTTCTCTATAATAAGCTTTTTTTTCTACTTCATCTACAATTCCATTTACGACTTTCATATCTTTTAAAATAAAATCTGTATGAGCAGGTTCTTGTAGATAGCCTCTTTTTAGGTAACTTATCTCTTGATTGTAGGCAGTATCTCTTTCAACTTTATCCATTTGCTTGGCATAATATTGATAATCTGGGTTATGATATTTATTCCAAATATGGATTGAAGGGTCTGGAAATCTTTTATTTTCTTCATTTGTTTTTTTATAGTGTTCATTTAATCGTTTTGTAATAGCTTCTCCATCTTTATTGATATAACTATTATCGTAAGCTTTTAAAATAGTTTCTTCACCTAATGATGATAATAGATTTAAAGTATCTAGTGTCTTTGAGTCTATATTTATATTTACAGCTTCACTATTTTTGCTTTTATCTATACTTTGATTAGAAATTCCATTTTGTGTTACTTTTATTCCACTTTGTGAACTAAACGATTGTATATTAGTATTTATATTCATAAGAATCCCCTTCTTTATTACTAACTTTTCTTAATATTAGTTTAATTATAATCTTTTAAACTTTATTTAACTTTAACAATCATAGAATTAATCATCTTATACACAAGGAGACATAATATTATGTTAAAAAATAGTTTTAAACAATCACTAAAATTCATTTTAGTAATGTTTTTTGTAGGTTTATTTGGTAGTACAAGTGCATTTGCAGTAATTCAGGGTAATGATAGTTTTTCTACTGCTTATTCTTTTGGATATTGGCAATATCACTCTTCTGGAGCTACCGTTTTGGCAGAGGATAAAAAGGATGCTTATTATTCTTTTAGAGGAAATGCTGGTGATAGATTATATGTTAGGCTTAGTGTAAATTCGGATTATATAGGTTCTGGTATGAATCTTCAAATTTTTGATAGTAATCAGGTTCAAATACCACCTACTGTATTTAATATCAAAAATCCCACTTCACCTTTAGCATTCATATTTGCAAATGTAAATGCAAGTTCACAAGGGCAAACTTTTTATATAAAAGTTAATAGAGGAAACTTTGTAGGTCCTATGTTTTTTTCTATAGCAATGGAAGATAGAATTTCTTCAGCTAATGGAACATTTGATTTTACAGGAATATCTTCAAATCCTGGGAATCCAAATATATTAACAAATCCAAATGGTGTTGATTCTTCAATTATTACTATGGATTTGACAAATAAATCAACTATTCCTGTTGGAGCTATTGTGAAATCAATAACAACATCTGGTACGATATCTCCAAGTAAAGGTGGAATACTTCATAAAATATCTTCAAATGAGAATAATATTTGGCATACAGCTACTGTAGAAGGTAGTGGATATAATATAAATGTTAGTAATGCTTTAAAAGTAAAACAAAATTGGTCTTTTAGATATAATCAAAAAGCAACTGGTGCTTCTACTATGAAAAATGTAAAAGCAAATATAAATTATGAATATGACATAACTGAAGGGTTTTAATCTTTTTTATAAATGAAAGGTTCTTTCTTATGTTAGAAAGAACCTTTTTAATATTTAAGAGTCTTAATGAATATAAGTTAATTCTTTTAAATTAAATCCACTATCATATACTTTTAAATTTCCTTGAATATCTAGATCAGATATATATACTGCACTAGCAACCGTTGTATGTCTTACAAAAAATAAAAATTCTTTACCGTTGAATGTATTACCACTAGGACTTTTTATATCACTACTTGATATTAAGTTCCCAGATACATCATTAAATGTTACTATTGGAGTTTGTAGAGCTTGTCCGAAAACTACAACTCTAAAAATAGTTCCCCAAAATTCTTCTCCATATACAGTATGTTTATAACCTGCTAACCAATCATAATATGATTCATTTGAAATTAATTCTTCTCCTGTATTTAATAAACTACCATTAACAAATAGTGCGCCATGTATTGCAACAGCATCCCAACAAAATTCTTGTGGGGGAGTTGAACCAGTTGCATTTTGCTGAATGCCATTATAATAAACAATATCTCCCAATTCCCATTGAGGGCACTTTGTAGTATATGGATACTTTGCTGCATTTAAACTTATGTTCAATAAAAATAAGCTTAATACAGCTAAAAATACTTTTTTCATTTGTCTTCCTTGTGTAATAAAATGTTACTAATTTTAAATTTTATTAACTTAAAATAAGGTAATATTTAATAGTTAAAAAATATTATAGGGGAAATATATGCAAATAGGAAATAACCAAACTCAAAGCTATGGATATAATCAAAATGTAAATGTAGAAAATAAAAATGATAGTTCAAACTCTTTTAATAATTATCTTGAAAAAGAAGATCTTAAAAACATAAAGATAATAAATAAAAATCTAATATCTGTTTTAGAAAAGAATAATGCTTTCTCTTCTTTATCAAAAGAGGAAGAGACTCTTTTTAGATATGTGCTTGAAGATGATAAAATTTCAAATGATGAAATAAAAAATTTAACTTATGAACAGATGAATAAATTAAATAATATAGTAAATTCTGTATCACAAAAAGTAGGTGGAATTGCATTAGTAAATGGTATTGAAACATTTAGTATGTCTAAAATAACTAATAATAGTGATTTTAATAAAGCTCTATTTGATACACTAAAAACTATAGATAATGATACATATAAACTGGTATTTTCTTTAGATTTAGGTGGAAAGTTAGGATATAACAACACAAGCTTTCATAAAGTAGATATTGAACAACTTAAAGCATTGGAAAAAGAGAAATATAAAGATTTTGAGAATCCTGAGAGACTTATGGCTGATTATAATAATTGGCAAATAAATGATTATGGAGGATTTATAAAAAAATTAAAAGATGAGTATAAATTACTCTCAGAAGATACAATCATCTCATCAGAATCAAGAGTTTTATATAAAAGATATTCTCAATATATGAGTGATTTGGAAACAAACTATAATAAAGTAATAAATGAGCCTAAGTATGCTTGATATTTTTAGAGAAAATAAGAGATACCTATTATATATATTTATAATATTCTTTTTAATTATATTAAATTTAGTTTATTACTTTTTTGATGCTTCTATACCTTATGCAAAAAATACTAGTAAAGAGAGTAAACAAAAAGTTGAAAGTAAAATAGATATTGATTTATCTGAGAAAGTAGTTAAAAAAGATTTAGAAAAAAAAGATTTTGAAGAAAATGTTGAAAATATAAAAAATGATATAGTACTATTTTCAAATATATCTGAAAAAGGTAAGTATTTTGTAAGAATTTCTAATAAAGAAGAAATACACTCAGAAAAATCTATAGTAAGGTATATCGTACTTACAGGAGATATATCAGATAATGATACAAATAAAGATAGATTTTCTTTATCTTTGGATGAGAATTACATTTATAATATAAATGATATTAAAGTTGAAATAGAGAATATAGAAATTAAAAAAATATGGAGTTGTAATGGTACTTTTTTAAATACAATTTCACCAGAATTTTCTTATCACATACAAGTTAATCTTAAAAATGGAATTGCAGAATGCTATATAAAATCTCAAAGTGAATCAAATAATGGAAGAGAACTTGATAACAAACTGTTAAATAACTTGATTAAAGATAAAAGTATTATAACTAAAGATGGGAGTTTAATCGATGAAAAAGAATTGGAAAAATTTAAAAAGATAGATTTTAATTAGAAATTAATAGAGAGTATAACTTTATTTCAAACTTTATGTTTGAAATAAAGTATTTTTAAGATTAATTAAAACCTAAAATAGCTTTTACCGTAGAATAATCCATTGCTCTTATAAGACCACTTGAATATATGTTATTACGTTTAATTAGATTATATCTAGTTCCAACAATAACGTTAGATGAGTTAACTAAATCAAACTTCTCTATTAACGTCATATCGCTACCATACTCAATATTTACTCTTGTATAATCACCAGTTCCTAATACATCAACTAATACTTGCACCCACTCTCCACCATGATTTTTAGTCGCAACAGTTTTTCCAACTACATTTTCAAAATATGGATAATTTTCTGATCCAATAGCCATAAATTGCCACTTATATGCAGGGGCAGCACTTAAATTTGTGAGCATAAAGCACCAAACAAATAATAAACAAATCATTTTTTTCATAACTATTCCTTGTGTTAAGTTATGGTAATTTTATATTATATTAACTTTAAATATAATAAAATGAATTTAATTTTATTATACTAGGGGTAAAAAATGGAAATAGGTAAAGCAACAAGTGTATATCAAACACAAGAGGTAAAAGGAACAAAAGAGACTTATTATAAAGAGGCACAAAAAGTTGATTATAGTAAATATTCGGCAGATGATTTAATGCAAATACCTTTTGAAGAGGCAAAAGTAAATCAAGAATCTATAGATAAAAGAATTAAAGAATTAAGCGATGATGGAAAAATAAATGATAAGAAATTTGGTAAATTTATAGATTTAAAAAGAGCTTTAAACTTTAGTGGAAACGGTAGTATTGACAAAGCATATTATGAAACTATTCAAAGTATACAACCACCAGAAAAAACTGGATTATTATCTTTTGAATTTCAAATGAATTTTCAAGGATTTGCACAAGGAGAAGATATAAGTCCAACTTTTATGAAAGATGGAAGATCTGGAAATGGAAGTTATCTACTAAATAAAAATCAAGCTACAAGTGTGGATTTTGATGCATTTATAAATAGTGCAATTGCAAGTTTTGAGAAGAACTTAACAAAAGCAAAATCTTCAAATGCAGAAAATAGTGTACAAAATCAATATCAAGGAATAGTTGATTTTTATAAAACTTTTCAAGATAATTTTAATAAAGCTACTAAAGAGCCGTATTATGCTTAAGCAGAAATATGTAATAGGTACAATATTAACTATTTTAATAGTATTTTTAGTATATTATTTTTTTGCAGATAGTGTTGTTGAAGATGTAAAAAAAGAAGATATTAAAATAAGTCAAATAAATAATACTAAAAAAATAGAAGTAGTTCCAGATAAAACTGAAAATATAATATCAAATATAGAAAACAAAGAAGAAAAGGCTAAAGAAAAACAAATTGAAGAAAAAGGCAAGGTACTATTTTCTTCTGTAGATTCAACCGGTCGATATACAATATTACTAATAAATGATGTAGATATTGAAATTCCTAAAAAAAACTCTACTAGATATATTCCAGTATTGGGTGAAATAGAAGAAAATTCTAATATAAGTACTTTTACAATTTCTATTAGTGAAGATTATATAAATTTTTTAAGTGATTTAAAAATTAAAATTATTGATAAGTTGAATGAAAAAAGAGTTATAGAAACTCATTCTTATTTTTTAGGAAATCTAGATTTAGATAGTTTGTATAATATTTCATTATACATATCAGGAGATACTTTGGATGGAAAAATAAAATCTTCTTCGAAAATACCAGATTTTATACTGAAAAGTTTTTCGAATAATAATCAACCTATAGTAATAAATGAAGATGATTATAAAGATAAACCATCGAATAATCAAGAATAATATACTAAAAATTTGAATTATAGGGGGAATGAATATTGAAGCAAGCGTTTTCATTAATGGAAATTATGGTTGTTGTTATTATACTTGGATTGTTAGCATCTTTCGTGTTACCAAATTTAATGGGTAAGAGTGAGGAGGCAAAGAATAAAATCGTATGCATTCAAATGAAAAGTGTGGCTGAAACAATAAAAATGTATAGATTAGATAATTCAGAATATCCAAGAACAGAAGAAGGATTAAAAGCCTTGATAAGTAAAAATTATTTTGAAGATGGTAGAATACCAAAAGATGCTTGGACTAATGAATTTATTTATATTCTTGTTGATAATAATAATTTTGAACTAATTTCATTGGGAGCTGATAAAAAAGAGAATACACAAGATGATATATACTTCTCAAAATGTAATAAATAAAGTATGACATCCATTAAAAGCAAAAAAGCTTTTACTATAATAGAGATGATTATTGTTGTTATAATAATATTTACTGTGTACTATTTGGTTTTTACAAATAATAGCTTTGGAATAAAAGAAGAGAAAAAAGAAATAAATTTACTTAACTTACGAGAGTTCTTATTAAGTAATTTTATTTTTAAAAAAGAGCTATCTTTTATATGTATAGAAGATAGTTTCAGTTGTTTTATAAAAATAGATGGTGAGCTAAATAAAGATTTTAAAATAGATAATTTTTTTAAAGTTAAACCAAAAATATATGAGTATAGCGAATATTTGATAGAGAAGAATTTTTATGATTTAAGAATTGATAACTTTACATATGATGTAATTTTTGAATTTAGAATAGATGATGATTATAAAACTAATGATTTTATACTCGATACTTTAATTTCTAATGTGTATGTTTTTAATTCAATATTTTCTAAACCAATTGAGTATAAGACAATTGAAGATATTTTAGGTGATTTTGAAAAAAAACAAAATGAGGTAATGGATGCTTTTTAAATACAAAGGTTATGATTCAACTGGTTTAAAAGTAAAAGCAAAATTAGAAGCTTCAAATATTGAAGAAGCAAAAGCAAAGTTAAAAGCAAAATCTATTTTTTATACTTCTTTAGAAAAAGAGCAAAGTCTGATATTCTCTAATATTTATTTTAAGAGAGTAAAAACTATAAATTTACTTGAATTATCACAATTAAGTAGAGATTTAAGTATATATTTAAATTCCGGAATTTCTATTATTCAAGCAATAGATTTGTTGAAACAAAGATATAAAAATAATAATATTTTGGGATCTTTTTTTGAATCAATTTCAACTTATTTGGATGAGGGTAAAACATTTTATCAAGCTTTAGAAAATCAAACTGCTTTAAGGCTTCCAGATTTTTACAAGCAATCTATAAAAATAAGTGAAAATGGAGGTTTACTAGAAAATGTTTTAATGGAAATGGCAAGTTTTTTAAAAGAACAAAGTAAGATAAAAAATCAGGTTATCCAAGCTATGGCATACCCTCTTTTTATACTAGTTATTTCATTTTTTATGGTTGGGTTTATTCTTAGTTTTATTGTTCCAAAGATTACAGGTATATTTACTCAGATAAACCAAGATTTACCTTTGGTTACAAAAATTGTAATAGCTTTAGGTGATTTTTTTCAATATAACTTTTATTATATAATCATAGTAATAGTATTTATAGTTGGAACCTTTATATTTCTTTTAAAAAGGTCAAATAATTTTTTATTTGCATTTGATAGATTTTGTTTAAAAATACCATTTTTTTCAAAGATAATAGAACAAAGTGAATTATCAAGATTTGCTTATATGAATTCTGTACTTATAAAATCTGGGATACCAATAGTTCAAGCCATAAATCTAAGTGCAAATATACTTAGAAACACTGTTATTAAAAGAGTTTTTGTTGAAGCATCAAAAAGTGTTGTTGAAGGGAAGAAACTATCAGTTTTATTAGCAAATAATAAGATATATAAAATAGACGAAGCTTTTATACATTCTATTTCTATTGGAGAAGATACAAGTAGATTATCCCAAATTTTAAGTAATTTGGCAAGTATTTATAATGAAGCTAATAAAGATAAGATAAGTATATTTTTATCTCTCTTAGAACCTATTTTTATGCTTATTGTAGGCACTATTATAGGGTTTATTGTTATTGCAATGTTGTTACCAATTTTCTCTATGAATTTAGGATAATTATTGAAAAAAGGTGTAGTTTTATTAGTAACACTATTTTTTATTATGGCTATTACAATATTAATTTTAGCTAATTTATCTGATACAAAAAATTATTTGGATAAAAAGAGTTTAAAATTTACAAAAATACAAATGTTGTATTATGTAAATAACATTAAAAATGAGATTTTAAAAGAAATAAAAAATATAAGTGGAGATAATCTAAATAGATATTATAATATGAACTTCTTTTATGATATAGAAAACATAAAAATAAATATTAAATTGCAAGAGTATAATAAATATAATATTAATTTATTTCGTTCAAAAGATGAAAAAGATTATTTTTATTTGAGTGAATTTTTAAAATCATATGAAATTTATGATATATATGCTTTTAAATCAATATTGAATGAATTTGATAGCATTAAAAGTAATAAGCAATTAAATGAAGTATTTAGGAAACTTGAACAAGAGATTTATCCTAGTAATAGTCTTTCGGAAGTAAAAAACTATATAGGATTTATAAAATTTGATAAAAAAACATTTTTCTCAGCACCACCAGATAAAGATTTATTGGTTGAATTATTTATAGAAGTTGAATATGAAGATAATATTATGAATGCTTATTATATTTTAAAGAAAAATACACAGGGGGTAGAATATTTTGAATATAGCTTTAAATAGGACCAAAAATAAAAAGGTTAAAAAAGTTTTTTTATCCTTAGATACAAAAATATATGAAACTTCGAAAGTTGATATTATTTTATCTCCAGAATTTTATTGGGTTCGAGTATTTAAACTTCCTGTAAAAAGTATAACTCAAGCAAAAACAGTTATTCCTTCTTTATTTGAAGATTTGATAGTAGATAATGATAAATTATCATACTATATTATAAAAATAGAAGAAAATAAGTATTTATGTTTTGCATATATAAATCAAAATATATTTGAGGCTATAAAAAATAGTGGTATTAATATATCATTAATAAATAATATATATTTTGCACAAAATGAATGTATAGAGTTTAAAGAATTTTATATAAATAATAGTAGTTTTTTATATACAGAAGATAAAATATTGATAAAAGTTCCAAATGAAATTTTGAGCTATAAATTTCAATTAGAAAATGTTTTAAATAATATAAATTTATCTTCTCACAAAGTAGATGTTAAATTTTATAATAACTCTTTAGAAAAAGGTCAAATTTCTTTAATACTTTTTTGTTGCTTATTTGTATTTTTAGTTAATATATCAAAATATTTTCTATATTCAAATGAAATATATAACATTGATAAACAAATAGAAAATATGAAAATTGAAAATAATCTTCCTTCTAGTATGCTACAAGTTAATTCAATACTTAATTCAAATGAAAAAATTTTACAAAAAGAGATTATTAAAAGAGATGCGATCTATTATCTAGTGTCTAACAGTAAATTTACAGTAAAAGAGATATCTTTAGATAATGACTTATTAAATATATATTTTGAAGGTGTAAATAAAGATGAAGTTGAAAGTTATATTTCAAAAAAATATAAAATAGATTTAATTAATATTAAAGAAAATATTATAAATATTAAGGTTCAATTATGAATAGAATAAATCCTTTATATGTTGTTGTTTTATCGATAGTTCTAGTTATAATATCTTTTATTTATTTATCAAATGAAAAAGTTTTTTATAATACTAAAGTAGAACAGTTGAATGAATTAGAAATTAAGTTTAAAGAGTATTATGAAGTTTCTACTTATTGGAAAAATGAGAAATATGTAAAAGAAACTATAGATCATATTTTAAGTAGCTCTTCTTTTAGTAATGAAAATATTAATAAAGTAGTAACGAAAGAGCATATAAAGTTAAAATTAGAGTCTTCATCAGAACAGACTTTAGATACTTTCTTGAATATGATTTTAAATAAACAACTTATTATAAATAAACTTGAACTTAAGAGAGATTCTATCTATTTAGAAGTAGGTTTAAGATGATACAAAAGATTATTCGAGCTATTATATATATCTTAGTATTTATTATTATATTAATATTTTTATTGCCTAAAGAGCTTTTTTATAATTTATTTGAAAAAGAATTGCAAAGATATAATATAGTAATTTCAAATGAGACTAGAAAAGAAAAGTTAGATTTTGTTATTTCAGATGCTTATATCTATTATGAAGGTATCCAATCTTTACATATTGATAGATTAGTATTTAAGAGTTTGATATTTTATACAAAGGTAAATATAGAAAATATATATTTTGAAGATAGATTAAAGAATTTTATACCTGAAGGTATAGAAAAAATATCTTTTACTTACAATATATTAACTTTAAATAGAGTTTATATTGAAGCGAATGGCAAGTTTGGAGAGATAAAAGGAGAGTTGAAATTGTTTGACAAGATGATAGATATTGAATTATATCCTTCAAATAGTATAAAAGAATCAGATTTAATAAAATATTTTAGATATGAAAATGATAGGTATAAATATGAATATAAATTTTAGTAAGATATTTGAAACTATATTACCTTTTATATATATGGTTATTTTTATATATCTGTTTTCAACAGTATTGTTCTTTTTTTTACCAAAGAGTGGTGTGACCTTTCTTGATAGCAATAAAGCAGTTTTAGATTATAAAAGATATGAATTTTATATAAAATCATCAGATATGATTGATAATAAAGACTTTTCAATACAGAACTCTACTCAAACTTTAGATAAATATGAACTAAAAGCAATAGTTTCTACTAAAAGTGGCGGTTTGGTAATCATAGAAGAGAAAGCAGGAGCAAAAGAGAATTTAATTTTAAGCGTAGGACAAAAGATCAATGGATACTTACTAAAAAAAGTATACAAAAATCATATTGTTTTTACTAAAAATAATCAAGAATATTTTTTAAAAATTGATGATGAAAAATTAACTAATTTTAATAGTAAGAATAACAATATATCTAGTGAACATTTAGATAATAATAACAATAATGATATTTTTATAAAAGATAATATAATTACTATAAGTAAAATGCAAATAGATACATATTTATCTAATATTGAAAAAATTAGAAATAGTATTATCCTTACAGAAGTTATAGGTGTTGGAAGCATAGAAGGATTTAGGGTGGAGAGAATTATGAATGATGATTTTAATAAATTAGGACTACAAGATGGAGATATTATAAAAACTATAAATAGTAAAAAATTAAGCTCTTATGAAGATTTATCAAGAAGTTTTGATAATATTGGTAACATAAGATATATAAGCATAGAGATTTTAAGAAATAATGAGATAATGGGGTTAAATTATGAGATTAATTAATGGATTTATATTACTTTGTATTTTGTTTATTAGCTTAAATGCACAGCAAACAGATGAGTTAATGGATATAAAATTTAAAGATTTAAAAGTAATGGAATTAATAAAAACAGTTTCTAAAATATTAAATAAAAATATTTTAATAACTGAAGATATACAAGGAAATGTTGACTTTGTATCTAATAAACAAATAAAAAAGTCTGATTTGATTAAGATTCTTGGATATGTTTTGGAAAGTAAAGGGTATTCTTTAGTTCAAAATGATGATATTTTAAGAATAGTAAAATTAAATGATAGTTCTAACAGTAATATTCCTGTAGTAAATAACAATTTAGAAGATGAACTTCATTGGATGGTAACAGAGGTATTTACTGTAAAAGGTACAGATGTTGATTATATAGCTTCAAAGATAAGACATCTAATCTCAAAAAATGCAAAAATGGTTACAAATAAAGACTCCAATGTTTTAGCGATAACAGACTTTAAAGATAATATTGATACATTAAAGAGTGTAGTTAATATTATGACCTCTGGAGCATATAAAGATACAGTAATCGTTGATTTGAAAAATATTGAAGTAAGTGAAGCTAAAAAAAGTTTAGATGAAATAGCAAAATCAAAATTTAATGACAAAGTTGAAACTCAAAAAGTTTCAATTATTGAAAATAAAAACAATAATTCTTTGGTTATTATTGGAGAAAAAGGAAATATAAACTATCTTGCCAAATATATTACTAATGTAGATAATGCAACATCTTTAATAAAAAGAGAAGTAAAAGTTTTTTCTTTGAAAAATGTTGAAGCTAGCAATATAATTAAAATTTTAGAAGGAATAGTTGAAAAAAAGGCTTACCCTGATCCAAATAAAAAACCTTTAATCTCTGTTGATGAAGAGACAAATGCAATAGTTGTTATGAGTCCTGCAGATGAATTAGAATATATAAAAACTTTAATATCTGAGTTAGACAAAGAAAAAGCACAAGTATATGTACAAGCAAGAATTATTGAAGTAAATGATGAAATGGTAAATAAAATTGGTATTCAATATGGAATCCTGGGTGGAACTGCCGGAAGCGATGGATTGGCTGCAATTTCAACAAACTTAAATGGTGGTTCAAATGCAGTAAATGAAGCTGTAAAAACTTTAGGAATTGATGTTGCCGGAATGAATATAAAATCAGGTTTGGCACTGGGAGCTAGTTTAAATCTTCTAAAACAAAATGGGGCTTTAGATATTGTTTCTGAGCCATCTATTTTAGCAGTTAATAATAAAGAGAGCTCAATATATGTTGGAGAGAAAATATCTATTCAAACTTCAAGTAGTGTGACTGATGGTGGAACAGAAAGAACAAATTATCAAAGAGAAGATGTTGGGCTTACTCTTAAAGTAAAACCTAGAATATCTAGTGATACAAAAGTTACATTAGAAATAAATGCATTATTAGAAGGTATTAAAGCCACTTCAGTTTCTCCTGGACAAAATCCTGATACAAATAAGAAAGAGATAAAAACTACAGCTATTTTAAATAATGGTGAAAGTGTAATAATTGGTGGGTTAATAGAAAATAAAAATGAATCAACAGTTTCAAAAGTACCGGTATTAGGAGATATACCTCTTTTAGGAGGATTATTTAGAAATGATGCAACTATAAATCGTAAAAATAATCTTGTAGTTATTGTAACTCCATATATGATTCCACAATCGAAAGATATTACTTATATTAGAAATCAACTAACAGAATTAAAAAATTTAGAAGATAAGTATTTAGAAGATTCTTTGATTAGATTAAAAGAAAATTCACTTAAAAAACAATTAGAAAATCAAGAAAGAGAAAAAAAAATGAAAGAGTTAGATAAAGATATAAAAAATATAAATAACTCTAATAAAATTCAAAAATATGATACTCCAAAAGAGTCTAATCAAAAAATTGATGATTTTTTTAAGCAATTTGAAAATAATGGACAATAGATATGAATATAGAGGAAATACATAATTTAGATTTAGTAGCCTTTGATGAAGAGGAAAACTATCTTATGGCATTGAAAAATTATGTTTTATACACAAAAATTGATGAAAAAACTGTAATTGCTTTATCTAAAAATTATATGAGTTTATCTTTTGATTATTTATCAAAAATAAAAACTAATCTGGAGATAATATTTTTAGATGAATCTTCTTTTGAAAAACTTTATAACAGGTTTCTAGAAATAAAAACAGATAAAGAAATGAGTGCTATTCAGCAAGAACAGGAAGATGCAACATTAAGTGATGAAGATTTTTCGGTTACAGATTTTTTAAAAGTGGGAAGTGATATTTTAACATCAGAAGAATCTGCTCCAATTATAAAATTTGTAAATTCTCTATTCTATCAAGCAATAAAAAAGGAGTCTTCAGATATACACATTGAAATGCATGAATATAATGCAGAAGTTAAATATAGAATAGATGGAGTTTTAGTAAAGCATATTGAAATTGATAAAAATATTATGTCTTTAGTGATTTCTAGAATTAAAGTTATTTCAAATCTTGATATCAGTGAAAAGAGGCTTCCTCAAGATGGAAGAACTCAAATAAGAATTGCTGGAAGAACTCTTGATATTAGGGTTTCTATTCTTCCTACCTTTTATGGAGAGAGAGTTGTAATGAGGATATTGATGCAAAGTGAAGATATAAAAAGTATTAATGAGTTAGGATTTCATAAATCCATTATTGATAAATTGGAAAATATATTACAAAATTCTTATGGAATGGTATTAGTAACAGGTCCAACAGGAAGTGGAAAATCTACAACTTTGCACTCTTTATTACATCAAATAGAGAGTGAGGAAAAAAATATAATTACAGTTGAAGATCCAGTTGAGTATAAATCAAATAAATTTTCACAAATACAAGTAAATAATAAAGTTGGGCTTACTTTTGCAAGTGGATTAAGATCAATTTTAAGACAAGATCCAGATATAATAATGGTTGGAGAAATAAGAGATAAAGAGACAGCGTCTATAGCAGTTCAATCTGCACTAACTGGCCATTTACTTTTTTCAACGTTACATACAAATAGAGCTCCAGCTGCAATTACAAGACTTATTGATATGGGTGTAGAGAAGTTTTTAATATCATCATCTTTACTTGCCGTTTTGGCTCAAAGATTAGTACGAAAACTTTGTCCTGACTGCAAATGCGAAGATAACTCTGAATATTCTTATAGTCTTTTTAATATAGATAAAAGCAAAACTATTTATAAGGCTAATGGTTGTAAATTTTGTAATTTTACTGGATATAAAGGGCGGATTGCTATTGGTGAACTATTTATAATTGATGATCATATAAAAGAACTATTAAAAGGTGAAGTTGATGATAATACATTAATGAAACTAGCATTATCAAATGGAATGATAAGCTTAGATAAACAGTTAAAAACAATGTTAGAAAATACTCAAACTTCTATTGATGAGGCTATTAGAATAGGAATAAAAGAGTGAAGAAAGCATTTTCTTTGATGGAGATTATTATTTCAATAGTAATTCTTAGTTTTGTAATGATAAGTTTGATACAGATAAAAATGAATAATATTTTTCTAGTATCAAAAGTAAATGAAAATAGCTCTTTAGAAGAGTATGCCTTACTGTCTATAGATTTTAATGATAATATTTTAGATAAAAATGAATCTATTTTTTTGTCAGATAAATATAATTTTCAGAATGATGATATAAAAATATCATTAAAAGAGATAGAAATAAATATAAAAGATGAGAAAAAAGAGTCCAAAAATATAAGTTCAGAGTTTAATGTTAACATAAAATCAGACTTATTTTATAGAAAGTTTGAGTTTAAAAATAGTAATTTAAATAAAAAAATTTATCAAATGAATTTATACTTCTAAAATGAAAAAATCTTTTACTCTTTTAGAAACTATTATATCTATATCATTATTTTTAATACTAATATTATTTTTATATAAAACTATTGATAAGACAAAACATTCTAATAGTCTCTTTACAAAAAATAAAGAAGAACTAGAAAAATCAGATTTTCTACACAATATTTTTTTAGAGGATATTGGAGAAGCTACAAGTATTTTGATTACATATGATAAAAATAAGAATTCTATAATAAAACTAGTTTCAAATAATAGTTTTCATAATCCATTTTATAATCATATTACATATTTAATTAGTGCACCAAATAATTTAATAAGAATAGAGAGTTTAGAAGCATTTGATGAAGAAGCAATTAATCAAAACTTTTTTGATAATTCTTATATAGATATTCTTTTAAAAGATATAGAATACTTTGAATCAGTAAATCAAGATATAAATTATATATTTTTTATAAAACAGAAATCTAAAAAGAGAGAATTATACACAATGTATAAATTAAATTAATTATATTTATATAATTAATCAACATTTAAAATTAACCTTATAATAAATAATGCAAAAATATATTATTTAATCATACATAAAGGGTTCAGGATATACTTTTAGACTTTTTAATTTAATAACTGATAATAAAATATTTTCCTTTATAAATGTCATACATGATAGTTTTTTTAATATTAAATACATTATTTATATCAAATATTTGCAAAAATAAAATAGCATGAAGAAATATAAATATATTTTAATTACTGATATGATTCTAGTTTTAAATTTAAAGAGGAGAGTATATTATGAAACTAGAAGAAGTAATAAAAGATTTTAAATTTCATTGCAAATTTGAAAGAAATTTAAGTAACAAAACAATGGAAGCTTATAGTGTTGATTTAAATCAGTTTGAACAATTTAAAAATTATAAAAGTATAGATATAAGTGAATTTGATAAATACAAATTAAAAGAGTATGTACAAAGTTTATATGAATTAGAACTCAAGGTGAAAACAATAAAAAGAAAAGTTTCAGTATTAAAAGCATTTTTTAATTATTTGGAATTTGATGAAATAATTTTAGTAAATCCATTTAGAAAAATGAGAATTTCAATTAAAGAACCAACTACTATTCCAAAAACAATTGAACTTAAAGAGATAGTAAAAATTTTAAAATTTTTATATAAAATTAAAGAATCTTTTAATGATAAGGACATTTATTCATATAAAATAATAGTAAGAAATATTTCAGTTATTGAGATTTTATTTAGTACGGGTATAAGGGTATCTGAATTATGTAATATTAAGCTAAATGATATAAATTTACAATCTGGCATTATCAAAATAAAAGGTAAAGGTGATAAGGAAAGAATAATTCAAATTTGTGATAATGAAGTAAGAAAAGTTTTAAAAGAGTATTTTGAATTGTTTAGCGAACAAATAAAAAAAACTAGGTATTTTTTAATTAATAGACTTAATAAAAAAATATCAGAACAATCTATAAGATTAATGATAAAAAAATATCAAAAAATATCAGGTATTGGTAAAAATATAACTCCACACATGTTTAGGCATAGTTTTGCAACATTACTTTTGGAAGAGGGTGTAGATGTAAGATATATACAACATATGCTAGGACATTCTTCAATATCTACAACTCAAATTTATACTAAAGTAAATATGAAACAACAAAAGAAAATATTAAATAGTAAACACCCTAGAAAAAGTTTTAATTTTTTAGATGAATAATTGATAATAGGTAATTATGAGATGAAAGATAAAGTATTTATAAATAGAAAAAAAGACTTAAATGAATTTAAAACATTATTAAATATAACAGAAGACAGTAAAAATAGTATTATTATTTTACATGCAAATAGTGGTTTTGGTAAAAGTTCGTTTACAAACAAATTACTTGAAGATACTAAAGATTATATAGCTATTAAAATTTCTTTACCTTCTTCATCATATTCAAGTGAAGAATTCATTAAACAAATTGCTATTCAAATGGATTTCTTATCTGATGAAAACAATAAGTTATTATCAATGGAAGCTTTTATAAAAAATGAGATGTCAAAAGGAAGTGAAAATCATTACAATTCTAAATTATTAGATACGTTACTGAATACTCCTGGACTAAAAATATTTAAATCACTAAAGCTTATCATTGATAAAAATTTAGCGAATGGAATATATAGTACCAATAGTATTTTATCAAATCCAAATGACTCAATGATATATATTTCAGAGTATATTGAAAAAAATCTTTCATTAAATAAAATATTTTTAGTAATTGAAAATATCCAATGTATAGATAAAGTATCATTAAATCTTTTATCAAAAATTATTCAGAATACTTATGAAAATAAAATTATTTTAGAATATACAGATGATTCAAAGAATAAAAATTTTGAAATTTATGATATTGAAAATACATTTAATAAAAAAAATTCAGATGTAAAGAAAAAAGAATTAAAAGAGTTATCTCTTAAAGAACTTATTGAACATTTTATCGATAAAAATAGAGAAAAAGAATATGATGCCTTTGTTAAAAAACTTTATGTTGGATACGATGGAAATTTGAGAAGATTTGAAGATTTAATAGCATATTATAATGATACTGATAAAAATATTGACTACAATAAAAATCCAACTATTTCAAGAGTTCAACAATTATCCAAAACTTTACAATTTATTATATGTTTAATAGTTGCTCATAGGTCTAATATCAATATTAATGTATTAAGATATTTATATGAATTTGAGCAAACAATACAAAATGAAATATTTGATTTAGATATAGAATTATCTAAAATTGAAGATGATTTTATTTTGTTTAATAATAATCAAGTTTTAATAAAACATGATTATATAAAAGATGAAATATTAAATAATGAATATTTTAATAGATACTTAATTATAGGCTATCAAATGTGGTCTGATTATTACTATAATTTATATATAAATAAAAATTTTACAAATATAACAATTCAAGATTTAAGTAATAACTTATTTTATTTCTTTTATAAATCTGATTCTAAAAAAGTTTTTACAATATTTGATGACATAAAAAAGATAGCAATAAATTCTATTTATCCTGACGATGCAACATTGTACCTAGAGAAAATAAGAAATAATATAACAGATAATAATTCTTTTGAATATAGATTAGTTAATTATGCTTTATTTGATATTTATTATTATTTAGGAATTTTTGAAAAATGCTATGAAATAATATCTAATATAAAAGAAGAAACTCTAAAAAAAGAAATTTATTATATAGCTACATTAGATCGATTAGATAGGCATTTAGAATCAATAGACAAAATAGACAAAATATTAGATAAAAATCCCAATTTAGATTACTTACTTGTATTAAATATTTTAAAAATGACTTCATTAAGATCCTTAAATAAGATTGAAGAAGCTGAAAAAATATTTTTCACATGTTTAAAAAATGATAATTTTAAAGAATTGTATGAATATGGTTTTTTATTAAGAAATTCTGAGATATTTCTTTCTTATGAGAAAAGTATAATTTATTTAAATGAAAGTGTAGAATTTTTTGAAAAAAGATGTATTCCCATTTATGAAGGTCATTCAAGGGTTTCTCTTGCAATGAATTATGCAAGAATTGGAAAATTAGATAAAGCTCTTGAAGAAATAAATATAGCAGAAAAATTACTTAGTAATGAGACCATAGAAAAATTCATATATTTAGTAGATAAATCAATAATTTTATTATATATTAATTTTGAAGAAAATATTAATATTGCAATTAATTTATTGAAAAAAGCTTTGCGATTTTCTACTACAAATTTTGATAAAATTGCAATTTATAATAATCTATTAATTTGTTATGCATATTTAAAAGAAGAAAATAATGCTTTTGAAATTATTGATATATTAAATAATTTAATTTCTGCACAACCTGATGTTGTTGCACATAGGATAACTTATTTTAATATTTCTTATTTATATAAACAATTAAATAATGAAGACTACTACAAAAAATATTTAGAAAAAGCTAAAGAAATCAAAAGTATAGATGATATAGATTTTTGGAATGTAAAACTTTTAAATACAAGTATTACTGATGACCAATATAAATTTTTATTGAAATTTGATTTTGATTTATTTTATTTATCTTATTGGCATTTTGATATTAGTCAGATTCAATAGAATTATTTAGTAAAGTAAAAAGCATATCACTATAAGTTTTACTATTATGTTGATATGCTAAAGCAAATGTTGTATCTTTCCCAAGATATGCATCAGGACTTAATTCAATACAATAAAAATCATTATTATGTAATCTTCCATCTATTCTCATGATATCAACTTTATCTAAAGAATTAAATAAATTTATAGCATTGACAAGAATTTCTTTATTTAATTCATTTGTAATAATTTTTTCTGAAATAATTGTAGTATTTTTTTTCAATTCAAAATCGTATAATATTTTTGTTAAATTTAATGTATTTGTCGTATCATACAAAACAGTAGCTTCTATCATATCTATTTTCTGTTTTTTACCAATTATCAATATACTAATTTCTTCACCATCTATGAATTCTTCAGCTAATATAGGTTGATTAAAAGTTTCAAGTAAAAATAAAGTCATTTTTTCTGCATCATTAAAATTATATACGAGATTTTTTTGTGAAATTCCAATTGAACCACCCTCAAAATTTGGTTTTATTACAATGGGATATTTTAAGAAATTTAATAAATTCAAATTATCTTTATCTTTAATTAATTGATAATTTGCTGTTTTAATCCCATATTTTTTACAAATTTGCTTTGACATTTCTTTATCTTGACATATTATTTGGGTATAAGTATCTGCTCCAACATATTTGATATTATATGCCTCGCAAATAGATGGAATTAATGCTTTTCTATTTCGAGATGATACTCCAGACCATATTGATAATACAATATCATTTTTGTGTTTGTGAATATTTTCTAAAAATATTTTTGGATTAATATAATGATAGATTTTTTTAGTAGTTAAAGAAGAAAGAGTATTATAAATATCATTAAAATATTCATCTTCTACCATTTCTAATGTTTTTGATGTTATTGTTGCATCATCGTGATTATTAACTCTATCTGCAATTAATACTATATTTATATGAATTTTATTCATTTATTTTCTCCAAATTTACCTAAAATTATATTTTCTATTTTTAACAATTCATCCGTTTTGAAAATAATTCCTTCATCGAATTTTCCATTATTTGTAGCCATAAATTTATTGTTAAAAATATTTAAACATATTAAATTATATTGACAAAAATTTATGTTCCATGGATTAATTCGTCCTTTATCAAGATTTACATAATTTAAAAATTCTTTTTCAACAAAAAATATATTTTTTGTCTTAAATATTTTTTTAATATTTCTAATTTTTAATCTATCTGAACCTCTAATATGTACAGCTATAATTCTTGAGTTTACATCTAGTAAAAGTGTTTTAAGCTCTTGTTTAAGACTTATTTTTCTTTCTATAACAGCTTCTGTACAAGTAATTACATTTTTATGTTTTATTTTATTAAATTTACACATCATAATTACCTATTATCATTTATTTATATTTTAGAATTGTATCAATTGTTATATAAATAAGTTATTTGATAAATTTTTTTTTGATGAATGTATAAATTAATATAATAATAAATAATTACAATTAAAATTTTACTTTTTTTTATTTATTATAATTCTTTATATTATTATCATAAATCATCACTATCCAAATATTAACTAGTAATAAGAGACTAAAATGTTTTTAAGATAAGTATTTTAATTAAATCTTTAACCTAAAGCTTATTTTCTCAAACTTCTTTCATAATCATATTTACCAATAGCTAATATTGTTCCTAAAACTAAAACTGAAATTGCAATTACTTCTAACATTTTTTAATCCTTATTTTGATTTGTTGAATTTTGTTTTCTTTGTTTCATCTCTTCTAATAATAGTTGAACGACTTGTTTTTTTACTTTATCATATTTTATAGATTGACTATAATGCTTTAAAAAAGGCTCTACCCAAGTTGGAACTTGTATTATTTTACCATTAGCCATACAACCCCAATTATTTAATGTTGAGTAAGGTACATGTGCAATCTCTGCAAAATCTTTTTGTGTAAGATTTAACTCTTTTAATCTAATACAAAACTCTTCTTTTGTCATTTATTATTCTCTTTATATACTAATTTAGAGCATATTATAGCATTAAATTAACTATTTTAGCTTGTAGGTATTGCTTTAATACCTAATTTAGATTATAATATAAGTATTAAATTCCTATTTTGGATAAGTAAATCATAAGGAGAATCTATGGAGAATCAAGAATATTTAGTAGATGATTGTAAAAAAGATAAAGAACTATTTAATTCTTACCTTAGAGCTTTAATTCTTCCTATTATTTTTCTTATTTTTATAGTAGTAGTTTTTTATGTTGCTCAAGAGGAGAGAAAAGAGATTTATAATGCTTTTATAAATGGAGAAGAAATTATATGTGATAACTTTATTGTTTCTAAAAAACTAGGGTTCAAATTTTATAAAAACAATAAATATAGAGTTAGTGATGATAAAAATTCATTTATTTTATATAACTGTATATCTAAAAAAACAGAGTAAAAAATATAAAAGGAAGTATATGTGTAAATTTTATAAAAATATGAATCACTTTTTTCATAGCTTTGGTATATTTTTAACAGTTATATCAATATTAGTTTTAATAGGCTCTTTTATATATGGCTTTTTTTATACTATGTTTTTTCAAGATAATGATTATGTAGATTTTAATAGTTTTTTAATTTATATTGCATTTTTGGCTATATTACTTGCAACTGGAAAATCAATGGCTTCTAAATCTTCTAATAGTCTATTTGAACTTGAAAATAATAAAAAGGGTAGTGGTATTGCAGATGAATCAAAATAGATTAGATAAATACAGTAAAACAAATGAAAAAATAGTTCCTTGGACACTATTTATAATATTTTTAATTTCAATTCCAATTCTATATATACTTTCGATTGAAAAGGTTAGATTTGATATTACAAATGATTTTAATAGTAATAAAACTATTATTTGTAAAATACATGATATAAAAATAGAAGTCTCAAAAGATGATGGCTGGATAATTGATGATAGTTATAAATTTGTTAAAGGTCCAACAAGACTAATAATTTCTAGATGTGAGACAAAGGAGTAAAAATATGATACCAAGAGGATTTTTCTATAAATATATGTTTTTATTCCTAATATGCTTTTTAAAAGGTAAATTGTTACTATGGGTATTTATTTTTTATATAGCAACTGCATTTTACTATAATTCAAATGATGGAACAGTTTTAGTAAGCTTTATGGCAATACTTTTCTTTTTATTTGGTATTAAATTTTATTTAGAGGATAATTTAAAAGAAGAGCTTTATAGATATAAAAAATATTTAGTACTAAAAAGAAAAAGAGCTAATAAAATTAAAGTTGTAAATAAATAAAATGATTCTTCTATGCAAATAACAGTAATAATATTTTTAACTCTAATTACTCTATTTGAGTTAAAAATTTATAAATCAAATATTAAAAGCTTAAAAAGTTATATAGGTTATTATAAATTTATCAAAAGTAATAAAAATATAAAATTTAAAAAAGATGAAAAAATATCAATTATAAACTCAAAAAATAAAATAGTAAAAACTAGTTCAAACTCATTTGTAGTTTCAATTGCTATATTTATTTTTATACTCTATTTAAATATAAGTCTTTTAGTAAATATACTTTTAATTTTAATATTTATATTTTCAATATTAAAATATATAAAAATAAAAAAATATGGTAATTATGTTTATAATTACTATAAAAATCAACTTTAAGGATAAAACTTGAAAAATTATATACTTATAATACTATTTTTAATCATTCCATCAATAATACTATTTTTTAGTAATATAAATGACTCAAAAGAAGCAGCTATATTTTTATTTATTGGTGGATTAGTTGTAAGCTTTTTAAATTATAAAAAAGATAAAGATGAAAGAGTGATGAGATTTTTAAATAAATGGCTTTAAAGATTATGTTCAAGTGCTTTTATAAAAATATTTTGAAAAATTAATAAATAATAATTTATTTAAATAGATCTTCAATATTTATATTTAAAGATTTTGATATCTTATATAAATGCTCTAAATTAAAGTGTTTTTGATATCTATTACTTTCACAATTTGAGTAAAATGCAATTGATTTAACACCAATATCAAGTGCTAATTTTTCTTGAGACAATCCTTTTTCTAATCTATATTTTTTAATATTTGTAGATATTTTTTTATAAAAAAACTCAATCTCTTCTTTAGAACTGTTACTAAAATCTACTTCCATATATATTTATCCTATAGGTTAAAATTATTATAAACTTTATTAAGATAGAATCATTTAGTCTTTATCCTATGGGATAAAATTAATAAAATAAAAAAGGGAAAAAATGAAAAGAATTCTATTATTAAGCTCAAGTGTTGCATTAGCAACTTTATTATTTACAGGTTGTGGTATAAAAACTACAGAGTATAATCCATCTGCTGATAATGTACAAACATTAAGAGATTTTAAAGATCTTAAATTAAATGTTTCAAATTTTACTTCTACAAATAAAGGTGAAAGTAGTGTTTTGTGTAGATTAGCAGAAACAGTATCTACTCCAAAAGGTGAACCATTTTCTACATATATTGAAAATGCACTTTTAAGTGAACTTAAAATGGCTGGGAATTATGATAAAAATTCAAATATAAACTTAAGTGGAAATATAAATAAAGTATATGGAAGCTCTATGTTTGGAAATGCTTATTGGGAAATTAATGCAACTATAAACTCTTCAAATGGAAAATCATTAACTGTAAATACAAAAAGAGATTATCCATCAGCATATTTAGCTTCAACAGCTTGTAATAATATGGGAACATCATTTGAACCAACTGTAAATCAATTAGTTAGTGATATTTTAAATCATAAAGATTTTCCAGAACTTATTAAATAAGTAGACTATGATGAAAATGAAAAATTTAAAAATATTATTATCAACAATATTAATAGGAGCAGCTTTTATTGGCTGTTCTTCTACTCCAGATGAAAAAACTGTTAAATCTTTAGCTGCGTTATATAATATTAAATCAGCTAAAGAAAATGATATAAAAATAGTAAAATCTTTTGAAAAAGATGGAAAATTAGTATATATTTTACAAATTAAAGGAATGATTTGTGAAATGCCAATGATTGAAATAGATAAACAGTGGAATGCTATTGGTATGAAATGTGGTGGATAAGGTTATAATTAAAAAATATTAAAAAAGGTGAAAATATGGGAATGCCAAGCGGAATATCATTATTCATAATTAGTTTATTTATGATAATGCCCTTAGTTATGTTGGTTAATGTTGCTATTAGTGAATTTAAAGATAATATAAATAAAATTGTTTGGATTATTATAATTTTAGTTTTATATCCTATAGGTTGGATTTTATATCTAATATTTGGAAGAAAACAAAGAGTTAAAAAGGGAGAAAATAGTGAAAAATAAATTAATAAATTTGTTGTTTCTAACTACATTATCAATAACTTTTATAGGTTGTTATGATGATCAAGATAAAAAAGAGATAGTTAAAATTAGAGAATCTCTTGATGAGATAAAGCAAGAGTTAATTCAAACAAAAACAACACTTAATGAGATTAAAAATCAACAAAAACCAATAAAAGTTGAATTACCTAGTCAAGAAACTTTAGATTATTTTGTAAAAGTTTATAAATTATCTACTGAAGAGAAACCAAGTGCTGAATTTATTAAATATTATGAAAAAGATGGAAGAACTTATGTAATTATACAAGTTAATAATAAAGTATGTGATTTACCATTATTAAAAACATCTAATGGTTGGACAGCAAATGGAGTTAGTTGTAAATAATAACTAATGTAAATTTGAGAATAATATAAATATTTAATAACACAAGAGAAAATATGAAAAGTCTAATTATAAAAATAGCAATACTTACTGCTATTATGTTTGGTTTAAGTGGTTGTGCTCATAAAAAAGTTTATAATGGAGATCCATCTATATACTTAAAAAACAATAGTAAAACTAAAGTTTATTATAAAGATTTTAGTGAGGATCTTGCTCTTAAAGCTACTAAAAAACTAGTTGAAGATTTGAATGGTTCTGCTGGAATTATTTCATTAAACTTGTTTACTATTACTAATCCAAATGAAGTATCTAGCTTTAGAGATGCAAAATATACTGTAGCAAAGAATGACTTAGGAAAAAAAGTTGAGGGTGGAAAATTTAAATTATCTAGTGATGGCACAAAAATTATTTTTGAGAAACAATATAATAATTTAGTATCTCGACTTGAAGAATATCAAAATATTGCTAATTATATAAGCTTCCCGATTATAAGTGGTGATATTAAGGATTTTGCTTCTGTAGTTAATAAAAGAGATACATATTTAACTACTAAAGTCCATGTCGATCAAGAAAATTCAGATATGCAAGAACTTATATTTTTTACTAGATACTCTGGTCTTCACAACCTTGTAAAAAATGATATTAAAAAACAAATTGAGCTAGGTGGCTGGGAAATGGTAGATAGTCCTGAAAAAGCTGATAAAGAGATTTATTTTGAGTTATCAAGAGATTATGATCCTGTAGAACTTAGATATTTAGCAGCACTTAAAAAAGGAATTAAATTTTCATCATTAGAATCTGATACTAATAAGTTTAAATTCTATGAAAATCAAGGATATAATGGTGATCATATAGTTATTGGACAATCTGCCATGGACCTTGCGAGTGCTTCAAATGGTAACGTAGTATCAGCTGTTATTGGATTAACTGTTGCTGGAGTATTTTCTTTATTATCGGATAAACCCAAAAAAGAAGAAAATAAACCTAAAAAACAAGAAGTTTCTGGATCGTTTGTATCTTTAAGAGTTATAGACAAAGTTAAAAAGACGGATAATGTAAAAATATATGATACTTTTTTTGATAATGTTAAAGCTGATACAAAAAAGGACTTATTGAGAAAAATAAATGAAACTATTAATATTGACCCTGATAGTAAAGAATACAATATTAATTGATATAACAACTTTCGATTATATAAAGAAATTTTTAATTATTTTTACTACTTTTAATGCAAGTTTATAACTAGCACAAAAATGATTTTATGTGCTTCAATTTAAAAGACCAACAATAAAAAGATTGTTTTTAGTAAAACTTTTTAGTATAATTATTTTAATAAGTGGGATTCAAGGAGTACTTGAAATCTCAAGAAGGAGAAAAAGTGGATAATGTAACTCGAGGATTAATTGCTCTTGGAAGCTTTGCTTTTTTGTCAATGTTATTTCCATTGATGATAGGAATAATTTTAAAAGAACCAAAGAAAAAACACAAAAAATCTTGCTAATTTTTTAGCGAACTAATCTATAAATAATTTATTGTTTAAATTAGTTTCCAGTTAATTCTGGAGAGGTTTTTAATTTGCTAAAAATTAAATTAAAAAATATATGAAACTAGATATAACTTAAGTGACATAAACTAGATAGTGATATAATCAAAATAATAGTTATTGCATTGATAGGAATATTGCTACTTGTATGTAAATATTTTTATTAACAAGATTTAAAAACTAAAATACAAAATATCAAATAGTTAATTTTTTAAATCTATTATATTATTTTAAAAAAGGAAAAGACATATGACAACAACAATAGTAAGTGGAATATTTTTATTTCTTCCAATTGTTTTAGGAATTGTAGGAGTTGCAATTTTTTCAGCGAAAAAAAATGTTGAGAGTAAAAATAATTGAGTAAGTTTATCTCTTGAAACTTGTAAAACTATTTCGCCAACATAATTTCCAAATTTATTTCACAAATGTTTCAAAAAATGGAAACATAAAAGTGAAATAGCTGAAAACAAGTTAGTGAAACATGTGGAAACTTATTTGTGAAATGGGTGGAAACATGCGTGTGAAATCTCTAGATGCTTATGATATAAAAAATAATCTTGTAGATGAAAATAGTAAAGAGATTTTAACGCAGTCTAATAATATAATTTATGAAAAAATCCAATCACATTTTAAAATAAATCCAAAATATTATGGTTTAAATATTAATCATTAAACAAATGAAGAAGATGAATATTTAGAATCTTTAGAGATTACAAATATTATAAAAAAAGATCAATAAATAAAAATGATTACTCAAGATCAGATGTTAAATTATTTAGAGAATAAATTAAAATCATCTACAATATAACTATTATTTTTTAAAATAAAATCTCTTTTCAAACTCAAAAACTATAAAAATTTCAAGTAAAATTAATGAGTTAAATGAAGTTAATCAAGAAAAGATATAAATACTTGGAAGTATCTTTATGATGTTTAGTCAAGGCAAAATTGCAAAAGATGAATTAGACAAAGCTGGTAAAATTGAAGCGATTTAGATATGCTAGAGGACAAAAGCAATAGCAAAAAACAAACGGATGAAGCTACTCAACCAAACAACAATTCTGACGAAAACAAAGACTCAAATCAATAGATTTTAACAATAAGCGAAAAGACTCTCTTTTTGCTTATAATCATTAGAAAAATAATATTAAGATTTTTAATTTTTTTACACTGTTTAAATACTTACATATAATGTTTAATTCAGCCGAATTTTTAACGAAAAAAAACAAATAAAAAATCCTTAATATTTTTAAGCATTATTTAAGCTATAAATTAAGAAATGTCGATTTTATAGTACTTTGTAAAAAATATGATATAGATAAAATAATTTTTTTGTACTAAGCCGAATTTTTAACAGCTTTTTTTTGCCATATTGCAATTGCTATACTAGTATTTAATTAAGCCGAATTTTTAACAGCTTTTTTTTGCTTTTTAAAAACCATCATTTTTTGGTTTTTTTACAAAAAGTGAAAAAATAGCATAAATGCTTTAAGTTTTTAAATGTTAAAAAAATCATAAAAAAAATTAAAATAATAAGGTCAAAAATGAATGATTTTTCTATGCTTGACGAGATTGAAAAATATCTTCTTGAAATCTTTGATGATAAGATAAATGCACTTGAAAACAAACAAAGATTTTACGAAAAGGTTTTAAAAAAAAGTGATCAGCTTGAAGGGGGAAGAAAAAATATTTTTTCAAATAAAAATGTTTTTAAAAAAGATGTTTGATTTTAAAAATATAATTGATAATGAATTATATAAAAAAGAGTTTATGGAATTTTCAAAAAGATATTTAATAACAAGAATAGAGTTTGAAAATATTTTTGAAAGTGCAAAAATAGAAAATGAAAAAGAGTATTATGATTCACCTGCTATTAAAAAAATTGTTCTAGAAATAAAAGGAAAATTGCCAATAATAAGTGCAAGAGTTTACAACATACACTTAGGACTTTTTACAAAGTCAAACGCAGAAGAACTTTCTCTCAAGGAGTATAGTTCATTAACTGGTGAAGACTATTGTACTTTGAAAAAGATTTTAAAAAATGCTCAAAAGCTTATAGCTAAAAAATTTCAAAGAAGAGTATCAAAATGATAGATTTAATTTTTAAAGTTTTACTTCTTGTTGTAATTTTTGCTGTCCTTGTTGTTTTTATTTTAATAAAAGAAATAAAAAGAAGAAGAGAAGAAATTATAGAAAAAATAAAAGTATATATTCCTTTTACAAGCAGACCAAACCCAATTAGCTTTATTATCTAATGTTTCACAAAATGCCAATTCAAAAAAGGTTATGCTACTAATAGGAATGTTTTTATGACATAGATTAATAGCCATAATTTATAAAGCTTTTGATTGATTAATACTTTTAGTATGCTTATATTTTATCAATTACATGCTTTTTAGCTATATAAAATTAACTAATTGATATAATTACAGCAATTACAATTTATATTTAAGGATATTGATAAATGATTAAAAGTTCTGTACAAAAAATTTTAATGGTCGCTAGTAAAAAGATAAGAGCTGAACGAATTGCACTTGAACTAAGCCAGGAAGAGTTTGCTAATTTTGTTGATATTAAATATTCTACATACAAGACTTTTGAACAAAAAGGAAAAATCACATTTGAAAATTATGTAAAAATTCTAATGAAAATAAATAAAGAAGAACAGTTTAATAAATTTTTAGAGGGATTTGAGTTTAATGATCAAAAAGAGAGAGCAAATAAAAAAAATGAAAATGACAATATGTATCTAAAGCCTATTATAGAACCAAGTCAAAAATATATCATCCTTGATAAAAAATTATTTGGTGAAGAATTGTTTTATAGTGTAGAAGATGGACATAGATATGAAATACCAAATTTTATAAATATTGTTTTAAATAAATGGAATGAAAAAAGACTAATGTTACTTTTAAAATATTTTGGACCAGAAAGATTAGCTTATCATGTAATAGAACGAAAAGATATTAATTTATTAAAATCATTCAATAAACACAAAGCACATATTTATAAACAATTAAACTAAATAGGAAAATAAAATGCTACAAAAAACACAAGAAGTATTAGAACTTATAGCAAATGATGAGTTATTTGAAAATAATGATATTAGATTCGTTGGTGGAACTGCACTTAGTCATTTAATAGATCATAGATTATTAGAAGAATTACTATGATTAAAAGCGATTTAAGTAGCCTAGAAGACAAAAAGAAAGAAAAAGAATACTAAGATAAGGGTAAGTATAAATGATGTTGTAGAACAAAATAAAGAATCAAACTAATAGATTTTAACAATAAGTGAAAAGATTCTCTTTTTGCTTATTTTTGAGAAAAATAATATTTTAAAATAGCTGAAATTTTTAAGCAAGATTTATACTTACATAATACTTCTATTTAGCCGAATTTTATACAAAAAAAATCCATAAAAAATCATTACAATTTTTAAGCCATATATAAGCTTTAAATTAAAGAGTATCGATTTTACAGTGCTTTTCTTTATTTGAAATATAAATAAAATAATTTTTAACTAGCTAGCCGAATTTTATACAAGCTTTTTTTGATATAAAAAAAGGCTTTACTAATTCCTTTAATTTAGCCGAATTTTATACAGCCATTTTTTGATGTTCAAAAACTATCATTTTTGAGTTTTTTTACAAAAAATGAAAAAATAGCATAAATGCTTTAAGTTTTAAATATTAAAAAAATCATAAAAAAAATTAAAATAAAAGATACAAAAATGAATGATTTTCTACACTTCACGAGATTGAAAAATATCTTCTTGAAATCTTTGGTGATAAGACAAATGCACTTGAAAATAAACAAAGAGTTTATGTAATTTTTAAAAAGATTTTCAATAACAAGAATAGAGTTTGAAAATATTTTTGAAATTGAAAAAATAAAAAATTAAAAGGTGTACAGTTATTCACCTGCTATTAAAAAATTAAAAATAAATTTTAGTAAAGAAATCCAAAAAGCCAAAGTGGTATTTTATTATCAAATCCAATTTCTACATCATCATTTACAACATAACCATTTTTATTTCCTTTTAGTTGAGATGCATCTTTTGATGCACCTCCTATTTCAAATACATAATTATCATTTATAATAAAATCACCTTTGTCATGATAGTGTACTTGATTATGAAGTACAAGTTGAGATACAAAAAAACTCTCTCTAATAGATCCTATATCACCATTTCCACAAGCAACTACGAAAAGATTTGGATTATCTAAAAGAAGTTTATCTGGTTTATTAATAGCTCTCATTCCTTCACCTGCTCTTACAATATGTATTAAACTTCCAGCATCCATTCTTTCTAAATATTTTTGTAAAGTTGGCCATGATGTTCCAACTGCTGAACTTAGTTTTGAGATATTTAATTCATAAGGTTTTGTACTACAAAGCATATAAATAATCTTTTTTAATTTATCTAGCTTTGAAGGTTCTATATTATATATTCCACATAAATCTGAGTCAATTGTAAGATTTATTACTTCTAAAAGTTTCATAGAATAATCACTTAGTGATTCTTTGTAAAAAGGATAACATCCATATTTTAAATAGTTATTAAATTGTTCAAGAGGTCTTATTTTTTTTAAAATTTCAAAAGTAATGTCTTCGTGATTTTTTAAAATATCTTCTAATGAATAACTTTGAAAAGTTTGATTAGTTTGTAATTCACAAAATTCTCTTAAAGATAAAACACCTAATGTATGAATAACTGCTCTTCTTGATAAATCAGCACTAGAGTACTCTATTTGTAAAGCAGAAGAGCCACTAAATAAGACTTGTAAATCAAATACATCATATATTGCTTTTAAATCTTTTGAAAAATTTTCATTTTTATGTATTTCATCAATAATAAAAAGTTTTCCACCTCTTGCATAAAATGCTTCAGCAATATCATATAATGATACCCCACTCATTGCTGGATGATCACAACTAACATAAAGTATTTTTGAAATAGGGTAGTTTAAACTTTTTGCATATTGTAAAAGTATAGTACTTTTTCCAGCACCTCTTGCTCCTTTTATACCTATTAATTTACTATTGAAATCAATTTTTGAATAAAGATATCTTTTATAAATTGGAACTTCTCTAGATAAGATTTGAGTAGATATTTTTTGAAGTGTTGCTAAATCCATATTTTCCTCTTATTATAAAATGTATTTTAGAATAATAGCAAGTTTATTATAAAGTATACTTTATAAATATTTCAATTTAAATTATTCTTATATACTTAAATTAATTTAAAAAAGTATTTATAGTATTTAAAGCAAAGATAAACTATCTATAAGAAAAAAATATTAAATTTTGATAATAGTTACTAGCTAAAGTTTATTTTTAGTTTTAGAAGCTTTAAAATGATTATTTATGAAATTAATTTTACGGCTTATGATATTTGAAAAAGAATAATAGTAGCAAACTATTATTTAAATGTTATATTTTTTAATTTTTTGTAAGAAAACTCTAAAATGATGGTTTTTAAACTGCAAAAAAAGCTGTTAAAAATTCGGCTATATTAAACGTATTAGTAGTGCCAATATTTAATAAAAAAGAAGCTTGTATAAAATTCGGCTGAATATAAGCATTATATATAAGCATTTAAAGTGCGCAAAAATTGCTTTAAATATTAAAATTATTTTTCTAGTGATTATAAACAAAAAGAGAGTCTTTTAGTTTATCGTTAAAATCTATTTATTTTTGAGGTTTCATTTTTATTTTTTAAAACTTAATCTCATACCTAACATTTCGACCAGCAGTACCAATAATTTGTTTTATACATCCAAATTCTACAAGAGCAGTTATATCCCTAACTGCTGTAGCTTTACTAACTTTTGTTAAAGATATATATTTTTTTGTATTTAATCCACCTTCAAAATTCTCATTCCCAACATCCAATATTTTATTTAAAACTTTTATTTGTCTTTCATTTAGAGCTTTGTTTCTATGTTCATCCCAAAACTTTGTTTTTTGTATTAGATATTCAATGTTTTTTAGCGCTTCTTCCATGGCATTATTTAATATATTTAAATGCCAAATAATCCAAGCTGTAATATCAAACTCTCTATTTAAAAATAAATTTGTAGTTTTATCTAGAATATCATAATAAGCTTTTCTATCTTTATTAATCGCAGTTGAAATAGAGTATAGTTTAAATTGTGTATTTGTATTGTTTTGTGAAAGAACATAATCTGTAATAGCTCTAGCAATTCTTCCATTTCCATCATCATAAGGATGTATAATTACAAACCAAATATGAACTATTGCAGCTTTTATATATAGATTTTCAAAACTTTCATTACAATATTTTAAGAAGTTTTCTATATTTTTATCAATTTTTTCTACAGGTATTGCTTTATAGTGAACTTTTTCATATCCAATTGCACCAGAGATTACTTCCATATCACTATGGCTTCTGAATTTTGCAATATCAATTTTATTTAATTTACTATATTGTGTATGTTCAAAAAGACAGTTGTGCCAACCATGTAATCTATCTATATGTAATTCTTTTTTATTTAAATTTGAATCTATTAAAATTTCAACTAAATTATCAGTTGCAATTGTTGAATATTTATCACTTCTTGCATCAAAATCTTTATCTAGTTTTTTCTTAAATGAAGATCTAACGCTTTCTCTTTTTAAAAGTTCACCCTCTATTAAAGATGTATTAATTGCTTCATCAGTTAATGTTTCAATTTCAATTTTTGTTATATCATCTCTATTAAATAATTTTGAAATACCATCAAGTTGTCCTCTATTATATTCAATTTGAGTAAGTAAATCTGTTAACTTTGATTTGTCATATTTAAAATTTGGATAATCTTTATGTTGCCATATCCATTTTATAATATTTTCTTTCATATTTTACCTTTGAGCCAAATAATTACTATAATAGTATCATAAAATGAGTCGATTGTATATTTTAATCGATTCATTTAAAAAAATATTTTATTATTATTTTAAAATTACAAACATTAATTATTTGTTTTGTATTTATGAAAAAAATAAACCTAAATATACTTTTTCGATTTATTTTTTGAGTTTATTAACATAAACATTTGATGTATATTATAAAAGAATTATGATATACTTAAACATCAAATAATAGGATATTATATGTATAATAATATAGTTTTAGTTGCTGATATATTTGAACATACAGAAGAAAATATTAATTTCAACTCTACAACATTAGAAAAACCTTCTCAAGAATATATTGATGATGTAGTTAGGGCACTAACAATATATTCTAAACAAGTATTCGTATGTAACTCACCAAAAGAGTTAAATAATTATTTAGTTAAAAATAGTGTTGAGTTTGTTATGACTATCTATGGTGGGGAAATTTCTAGAAATAGATTAGCCCTAGTACCTGCTATTTGTGAAAGTATGAATGTTAAGTTCTTAGGTGCAGATGTTTATAATAGAATCATATGTCAAGATAAAAATTTATGTAAAACATTTGCAAAAAGATTTAATATTTTATCTCCAAACTCTATACTAATTTATGATGAAAATGATATATCTCTAATTAAATCATTAAAATTACCGTTAGTTGTTAAGCCAAATTATGAGGGTAGCTCTATTGGAATATCTAACAAAAATATTGTTAATACTTTTGTAAAAGCAATAACACTAATAAAAGAGTTATTAGAAATTTTTAAACAACCTATTATAGTAGAAGAGTTTATTGGCGGACAAGAGGTTAATATTACATTAGTTGGGGATAATAAGAATATAAATATTTTTGAAGTTATTGAAGATATTCATATCGAAGATATTAATTTTTTTAATAATAATTTATATACTTTGGAATATAAACAACTCTATTGTGAAAAATTTAGTCATAAAGTTATAACAGATAAATTTGATGTTGAAACAAAAAATTATATTATTGATATGTATAGACATATGGGTAAAATTGATTACCTTAGAGTAGATGGTAAAATATTAAATAACAAATTTTATTTGATTGAACTTACACCAGATCCATATTGTGGACGTGAAAGTAGTTTTTCTAAAGCTATAATGTCAAATGGATATACTTATGAAGAATCTATAGGCTTACTTATTCAAAATTGTTCAAAATATTATCAAACTCAATACTCCAATGAGATAATTCACACGTTATGAAATGTCCAACACAATTTTCTTGCATTGAAAGACCTAATTCATTATTAATGAGCATTTTAAATTTTGTATCGAGCTCATATTTGTTGCTTTGAACAATTATATGTTCGAATCGTCTTTTATATATATCCAATTGCTCGTCATTTCCTATTTTTTTACAACTTAACATCAAATTTAAATAAGAAATTCGTTTAATCTCTTTATCTGAAATATTATCCAGTAGGCAAAGCTCATCAATAGTTGCACATAGATTTAAAATTAATTCTTTATCCAAATTTAAACAATTTGCACTAATCAATAAATTGATATGCAAGGCAAGTTTATCAAATGGCGTTTGAACCATACTTAAACATCTTTTTAACATTGTATATGTGTTTTCAATATCTTTATTTTGATATAGATTAACTATAGCTAAATTATTTGTAATAATATAACTCTCTATAAAATTTTTCTGACTAATTTTAGAAGTAATTTCTAATTGTTCTTGAGCTAATTCAAATTCTTCATTATAAATATGTATCACGGATAGTTCTATTCTACTATGTAACTCCTGTATCAATGCATTATGATTATGAAAGTGTTCTATACTTTCAATTACAAAAGGCAATGCTTTTTTACTATCATATATAGTTCCTGCTAATCTTAAAACAAAACCAAATTCTAGATAATTTTTATATTCATCCATATCCAGAAGTTTTTTAAATATTTGCTCAGCTTTTTTGTAGTTATTAAGAGAACGCAATGAAGATATTTGATTAATTTTGCATAATAAGTATAATCTTGTATTTAAATTATCTTTCTCAATGATTGAATTAATAATATCTAATGACTCATGTGGCTTTGAGTTATTTTCTAATAAAATTGCTTTTGCAAGTAATAAATTATCATCATGTGATCTTATTGAATTTAGTAAAGAATATGAAGTATCGTATAGTGATAGATTTTGGGTAATTTCACTTAATCTTATTTTTATAAGATTATTAATATATTCATTTGTTGAATTTTTAAAGCTATCTAAAATTTTTTGTATCCAGTTTTTGACCCAAATAGGAGTAGAATTTCTAAATAAGAACATAAGTTCATTTAGATATTTAAGTATATTTTGTTTTTCCTGTAATTGAACAGAAAATTTTAATATATTGAAAATTATTGTACTTTTTGAAATAAAATGGTTATTGTCATTATTATATACTTGTGTGTAAATAGTCAACCATAATTGTGTTGCTAAAATCTTTTTTGAACTAAAAGATGATAAATTTAAAAGGATATCTAAAATCGTATCATCGTTAATCATATAAGATTTGTTATATTCTACTAAAAATCTTTTTTTAACAAGTCTGTTTAATTCTAATTCAAAATCGAAGATATTAGATATATCTGTCATAATATTTATATTATGTATTTGATTAATTAAATTTAATTCAACTGAATCACCATGAACAGCTATAAAAATAAGTAAAAAAATTTCTTTAGTTTGTAAATCTAGAAGATCATTAGTAACAAGATTATTAATTGTATTATTACTATTAGAAATAAAGTTTTTAACCTCTTCATTGCTAATTGGCAGATTATAGTGCAAATTAACAAATGGTCTTAAATTTCCATCCCATTTTGTATAAGATGTTTTAATATATTGTCTTAGCAAGTCATTGTTGCTTTCTAACAATTTGATAAGTTCATTTTCATTTAATTGTTCTAATTCTTTAGTTTCTATTTTTAGGTCTGTAACTTCAATCAGACTATTTTGTAATTCATCTAAACTTAAAGAATTTTTATTATTAGAAATAGTATATTCTAGTAATAAATAAATGTTTTCTATTTTAGAGGCAAGTTTTACTAAAAAGTTTAAAGATGTTATATCAATATTTTGAATATTTTCTATATTTATAACAAAATAGTTATTTTTAGCACAATATTCAATATACTTATAAGATAATTTGATACTTTCTGCAACATTAGAATCAAAAATTTTATCACTATTAAAATTACCAATACTAAAAAATTTTGATATTACATCTTTTACATTCTTTAAAACAGATGATTTTTCCATATAGTCATTTGCTATTTTATATATAAGTTCATTATGGTCATTTTCGGAATCTATTTGTAAAAATTTTTCTATACTTATAGAAGAAATAGTTAAACTATTTTTATTTATTTCTTTAGCAATTTGTTTAATATAAAAACCATCTTGTGAAAAATCTACTTTAGAACAATTAATACTTACTTTCACTTTTGTTGAAGTAGTTTTAATATCTTTAAGTATTTCTTTACATAATCTACTTTTACCAATACCTTTTCTAGAATATATAATAGATACGGCTTTCCCTAAATTATTTTCAATATGTTTAGAAAAAAAGCTTAATATCTTATATCTATTAACAAAAGGCGTTTCATTGTAAAGATTCACTTATAATATCCTATTATTATGTATTCATTTTAATAGGATATTTTCTGTTAAGAGAGGAATTGGAAGTTTCTTCTTGGATGTTTTGTTGATAGAAGTTTTCTTTGTTGCTTCATATTTATTTGAGTATAAATTTGAGTTGTTGAGATAGATGAATGTCCTAGCATCCCTTGTATATATCTAATATCAACTCCTTCTTCAAGAAGCATAGTTGCAAAACTGTGACGAAACATATGTGGAGTTAAATGTTGTTGTATATTTGCCTTTGTTTGATATTTTTTTATCATATTTGCAATAGAATGTTCTGTAAATTTATTACCTAATCTATTAATAAAAAACCACTCTTTTTTAAGTATCTCATCTTTAAATATTGATAAATATTCTTTTAAAGCTATTTTCACTTCCTGATCACAAATTTGAATAGTTCTTTCTTTCCCACCTTTACCTAAAACTTTTATATTTCCAGTACTTAAATTAATATCATTATATTTTATATTACTGACCTCCGATACTCTAAGTCCCGTCGCAAATAATAATTCTAAAATAGCAATATCTCTTGTAAGTGCTTTATATGAGTATTGTTCTATGTTATTAGAATCGGATTTAATTTTATAAATATATTTAAATAGTTTTCTAATATTTTGAATTTCAATTGTTTTTGGTAGTAATTTTTGTTCTTTTATTGAAACTCTCATTTTTCTAAATGGACTTATAGTAATAATTTCATCAAATTCGAGGTGTGTAAAAAAAGCTTTTAATGTTGCTAGTTTTCTTTTAATTGATTTTGGTTTTAGTTCTAAAGTATATAAATGCTGAATATATTCTTTCAATATATCTTTATCAACTTCATTAATACACATAGATTGAATATCTTTAAATGTTTTAAATTGCTCTATATCCATTGTATAAGCAGCAATTGTTTTTGGATTTAGATTTTTCTCAAATTTACAATGAAATAAAAAATCTTGTAGTAACTTGTCTATTTTCATATTTTCTCCTAAAATTAGTTTAATTGTATTTAAATAGTATATAAATATATATATATTTATATTTGTACTATTAAATCAATTTTTAGATAATCTAGGAGTTCAAAAAATCATAAATTTATTATTTATATATTCATTTATAATATAAAATATTTCTTTAACATTTATGTATAGAACAGGTATAATAACTGACAAGCAAATTTTATTATGAAAAATTAATTAGTTTCCAATCTTTTTAAATGATTTAGCCATATCAATAATTTCTTGTTCTGTATAATGAAGATATATCATTGTAGTTCTAATATCTTCATGTCCTAACCATTTTGAGATGGATGCATTATCCATTTTGAGTGTATGCTTTAGATAACTTGCAACACTGTGTCTTAGCATATGAACACTTGATTTTTTTGTTACTTCTATTTGAGCAGCTACTAAAGTATTGTGAACTATAGTATTTATATATCTATCATTTACTTGTTTCCCTTTATTAGTTGTAAAGTAAAATCCATCTGGTGATTCAGTTCTAATCTTTTCATATTTAATCATGTGTTTTTTTATATGACTATAAGTGACATACAGTAATCTTTGTTTATTCCCTTTACCAATAATATTGAACTTAACAATATTTTTATCAATAGTTATATCATCTTTTTTTAAATATACTAATTCAGATACTCTGATACCAAGATACATCAATAATTTTAACATTAATATATTCCTCTCTCTTACTTCATCTTTATATTGTACAAGCTCTATTGCATTAAAGAATTTCTGAAAACCATCTTTTGGAGTTAATACAGATAAAACTCTTTTTTCTTTTTGAATACTTTTTGAAATTTTACTTCTTTCTATATCAAATAAGAATACTTCATTTTCTGATTCTTTATCTATGTTTGAGTTCTCTATAAATTTTATAAAATTTAGTAATACAGTTAATCTGTTTATTTTACTTGCATAACTTAATTCCCAAATATTCTTAATATTTTTTGGTATATCAACTTTTATAATTTTTTCTGCAGCTAAATCTTTTTTTTGTTTTTCTTCTGTATTAGAAAAATAATTTGCTAATAGGGTAGTTGTTATATTTTTAATTGAGTAAGCTTTTCTCTCAAGCATATAGTGATAAAATGGATATATATTATTATAATACTGTTTGATAGCTTTAAATTTTAAAACCCCTAGCTCATTTACATATTTTCCTATTGCTTCAATATCTTTGCTATTAAGTATAGCTTCTTTGATACTAATTATCTTTGGTATATTATATTCAGTTACAAATCTTCTTGATTGTTCATCACATTTTTGACTTAAGTACTGTGCAATCCAAAAAGCTATATTTTCTTTCCAGTCATCATATGGTTCAAGTAAAAAAGCTCCATCATCTATAACTGAATTTTCAATTAATTCATATTGATTCTTTTTTACCATTTTATGTTTCCTTTCCATTTAAGCTTATTATTGTAGAAATCAACTTATTTCTGTTTGTTGTTGTACTAATCAATTTATTTTGATTTTCTCTTGTAAAAATTCCAACAATAAACTTAAATATATAGCTTCTTTTAGTAAAAGTGCCTATTTATAGGCTCTTGTATATTTTTTAAACTTTATTGTTGTAAATTCACTTGCTATTTTACCTTGAAAAAACTTAATTATTAGATACGGAAAATGCTTCATTTTCCGTATTTAATAAAGTGCTCCAAAGTGCTATAAATAAGGCTTTTCTATAAAACTTTAATTTAACTTAAAAATGATTTTTTTTGCTAGATTAGTTAATATTTATATGCTCTAAAAACGTTTTTAGGTGATAAAATGTATTACTTCAAACTTATCGTGCGTTTTAGAGAGCGTTATTTTCCGTATTTATAAATTTAACTTAAAATTATCTATGTTTGGATTCTTAATAAAAGTCAAAAATATAACTTGAATACTTTTTATCCTTTTTCATCTTATTTGATATCTTCAATTGCTTTAATAACTTGTTCAATGTTTGGTGATTCATTATTTTTTGGTCTTATTCTTATTAGTTTTAGTCCTGAAACTTCAAATATCTTAGTTTTCATTCTATCATTGTTAATAACTCTAATATTATCGTGGTAGTCACTATCTAACTCATAAAAATTAATTGGCTCATAATTATTATCTTTTACATTAAAAACCACACAATCAACAATTGCTTTAAAAAAGTAATCTCTTTCAGCAGATGATAGTTCATCTTTTATTTTTTCAAAATCAATTAAACAACTTAATGCTACATTGGGATAAGTAAAGAAATTTTGATGTGTTTGAATAACTGCTGTAAAAAAATTAAACTCTTGTTTACTTTTAAAAAGTTTTATTGTGAATTTTTCTTTAGATGAATTCTCATACTTTTTAATACTAATAACTTCATGTTGAGTATTTTTAACTTATTTTTTCTTATATTCAAAAATTATTTCTTTTGCAATATTCAACTCTTCCCAATTTTTTGCATAGTTATACGCCATCTCCAAATTATTCCAGCTTTTATTCTGCAACAAAACATATAATTCTTCAATTGTAAAATCTATATTTTTATTCATTATTTTCCTTATTTTGAGACTTAACTGTTAGTTCACTTTGTAATCTAAAGTACTCTTTGTTTGATATCAGGAATAAAGAAGTTTTGGTTCTTTAATCTTTCGATAGAAATATCAGACTTAATTTCACTGTTTATTCTTTGATTTTTTGTACTTAAGGCTTTAAATGATTCACTTAAAATTCTTTTACTATCTTCATATCCTTGATTCATCCATAAATCTATTTTATCTACACTAAATCGTAACGTTGAAAACCAAAATTTACTAAAAGTATCTTGAGTAGGTCTAATTTCAATAATTTGTGTATTATCAAATATAGGGTCATTCCTATCAAAAAAACTTCCTTCATTTAAATGACAAACTATAAGATGAGTACAACTTTCTTTTTCTATTAAAGGTTTTGCAGGTGTATTTCCCCATTCATTATTTAAAGAGCCTAAACAACCATCTCTATATTCTACTCCATCAATTTTTTGTGCATCAAAAAATATAGGTAAAGCTGCTGAAGCTAAAATAGTCGTATAAATATCTTCATCTTTTAAATCTTTAATTTTTCTATATTCAGTTAATCCATTATTTTCAAGTTCAAAAAGTCTTAGAGCATCAATTACATTTCCACTACTTTCTGTTAAGCCAACATAAAAAGGTAAACCCATTCTTAATTTCTCAATTGAAGTATAATTTCCAAGAATATTATTAATAGGTTCTATTTTTAATGCTCCAGATTTATTATTTCCTTTAGAAGCCAAGTAAGAAATTCCTCTAGCTAATCTACTAACTGGTGCGGTAGGACTAAAAATGGTTAATATTTCTACAAAAGTCATAAAAGTTTTCTTTTTATCTATAAAACTTAATGCTTTTGTATTTGCTAAATCTTTCCAAATTTTTTCAAGAGCTAATGCAACATCTTTTGTATTCTTATTTGATGAATATATAGCCCCATTTAAAGCACCTATACTAGTTCCTGAAATAGCATCAGGTTGAATATTAAATTCACTCAAAGCTTTTAAAAATCCAGCTTCATAAGCTCCTTTTGCTCCACCACCAGAAAGCACTACTCCTAATTTAATATCCATTATTATTCCTTAAAAAATAATTTGTTCATTTATTGAAATTTCAATAAATTCATCATACGTTATAAATTCACTAATATTAGATTGACTTTCAATTATCTTTTTTGGTTCATCAAAAGTTGTTATAATACTTACCAAATCGCTAATTTCTGGTAGTTTATTATTAATTATAATAGTATTGTACTGTTGTGTACTAATCAAACTCAAAGCATTTTTATCAATTTCTTTTACTCTTTCAATATCATTTATCATCAGACTAATGTCTAAATACCTCTTTTTAACTAAGTCTTTTGTTGCATCTTTTAGACTGGCTCTTAAAAATCTAATAATATCATTTCGTTCATTTTCATTACTTTTTTCAATAATCAAACCTAGAGTACCACTAAATAAATTATCTAATAAACAATATATTTTTAAATATATGCTATCAAAATGTTCATAATTTTCTTTAGTTGTTAAATATAAAATTTCTTCTCTTATTAAATCTTTAGCTTCCACTTTACTTAGTCTTTTTTCAATATTAAAAAACTTATTTTCTGTTTCAGATTTAAAACTTTCTAAAGTTTTTGAAATCATTTCAACTTGTTGATCCAAATCTTTAAATTGAGAATAAAATTTTATAATACTTTCCCTAGTTTCATATAGTTTTTCTGCTATGAATGCTACTTTTAAATCTACCCTAGATATGTGTTCACTTTGATCTTGAAGCCAATAAGAACAAGCATTTAATCCATTTATTAAACTTTCATTTATTAAATTTTGTCTTTTTCCTGAAGTTCCTGTTACATTATCCCAAATTCTATTTTTAATACTTTGCCTATTTTTTAAAATATCATTGTGGTCATTTGCCACAACATTAACACCATTAACTAGCTCTAAAATCATTCTATCTGCTATATAATGGTGATTTTTATTTAAATAATTTAACTCATCTCTTTTTATGCCTATATCTAAATTTTCTAAAATTCTTATTTTATTATTTTCCATTTTCTTCCTTTAGAACAAATGAACACTTTTCTATTCGTTGCTTAACTCTATCATTAATAATTTTTAACAATTCCAGAATATTAAATCTATCCTCACATATTGAAATTTTATTTTTTATAGAAACCTTTTTTTCTTCAATTTCTTTTTCTAAATCAGATACTCTTTTAGATATTAGTTTATTTAAATTTTTCATTTCCAAATCAAGCTTATTTTTAACTTCATTTTCTATTGTAACATCTAGTATTTTTTTAATATGCGAAAATATATTATTTAACAAATTATCAAAAATATTTGAATTGATTACAAAATATTGCTGTTTCTTTGTTTTTGGTTCAGGTTTAGAAAAAATATTTTTTATTGTCGCAAATAAAGGCAATGTATTTTCTACTATTTCATAATCTATAATTAGATTTTCTTTTTCTATAGAATTAGTTAAAGAACTGTTTAATATATATCCTGTTTGATTTATTTTTATAATAGGAAATGAAAATTTCAAGTCTAAATATGGGATTTCCTTTAATAAAATATGCCCTTTATGTTTTTCACTTATAATTTCTTGATTTAACTTTAATATATTTAAATTTAGTACATTATTTATATTTTCATCAAATTCATTTAAAATATTTCTTATATTATTAAATAGTTCATCTTCTCTTTTGTGTATCAGTTTTGTTAATATCTCTTTTGAATAATGTCTTGATTTTATTGATTTACCATATATCTCTATTTTCAAATTTTTATTTTTTAATATATATTTCTCTTTTAATTTATCTAATTCTTTTTTTATAAATAGTATATTGTCTTCTATTGTTGGTAAAAAATCTTTTTTTGAATTTTCAATATCAATTTTTTCTTCTTGAGTGTTGTTAATTCCTAATTTTAAATCATCAAATTGTTTTTTTGTTTCTTCTTCTAGATTTTTTATATAAGAAAATATTTCTTTATTTATTAAATTTAAAGTACTAATAGTATTTTCTAATTCTTTTTCAAAGAGAATTGAAATATCTTTTTCTAATTTTTCTATTTCTATAAGAATATTATTTCTAACATCTTTACTCTCAAAATTATCATTTATACTATTTAAAATATTTTTAAATTCTAAGGTAATCTTATTAATTTCTATTTTTAACTTACTTATGTTTGTTGTATTTTTTTGTTTCAATATTTTACTCAACAATTTCATATTTAACCTTTATTTTTTATCAAATTTTGAAGCAGCTACGGCACCTATAGCTCCAACAACTATTACTCCTACTCCAATAGCAATTTTTTTCCATAGACTATTATTTTGATTATTCATATTTTTAACTGTATCATTTTTTTGTTTTTCATATTCAAGTTCTAATTTACCAAGCTCAAAAATTTTATTTAAACATTCTCTTTTAAAATCCTCACTTCCATCTTTTGACATTTTTTCAATTATTTCATAAATTTTTTCAAAATTCTTAATTGAAATTTTTTCCATTGCTGAAAGATGCGTAGCTTTTGCTGAATCAATAATATCTTTTATAGTATTCAAATATGTTCTTTGTAACTCAACAATATTTGGAATAGTTTGCAATACTTCCATTACTTTTGCTTTATCCAAATTTCCAATATTAGTTTGATTCATAATTTCATTAAACTTTACTTGTTCCAATCTTTTATTTTTTAAATCAAATAAATCTCTATTATTCATAATTTAATATCTCCATAAAATTAATTTTTCTATTTCCTAAACAAACTATCAATTACACTATCAAGTCTATCAATACTTCTTTTTTCCATCTTTTCTCCACACTTTGGACATACAAGTTTATATGGATTTTGTTTTAAAGCCATTACATTAGCTCCTTTTTTCATTACAAAGTAATTTACACAAAGAGCCATTATTTAGAAATTTATTAAAAAGTTTATAGCCAAAATATATGACTACACCCCAAAATATTAAAGTAAGTAAAATCCCTATTTTATTTCCTTGTGTGAAACACCTTATTATAGTTAAAACTATTTATAAATCTATATAAAAGTAATAATTTTAGATATAAAAATCTATTTTATTACTTTTATACACAAAATATTTATTATTAAATAAATATTTCAAATAGAACACGCTAGTGCTGATTTATCAAGAAGAGCAGTTATTCATACTTTAGGAGTTTTATCTTTAAGAGAATTTTGTGAATTACAAACTAATCAAACTTTTCAAAGTTATTCATTAGAAGATATTTTAAAAAATCACGAAGACATTACTTTTGAAATTTTAAAAAAAATAAGACCTCTTGAACAATTTAATAACTATTTAAAATATGGATGTTATCCTTTTTACAAAGAATCACTAAGTGATTATTCTATGAAACTTTTAGAAGTAATAAATCTTACAATTGACTCAGATTTATGTGGAATATATAATATAGAACCTTCAAAGCTAGATAAATTAAAAAAGATTATTTATATGCTTTGTAGTACAAAACCTTATGAATTAAATATCTCAAAACTAAGTTCAGCAGTTGGAACATCATGGCCAACTTTACAAAAATATTTAGAAAGAATGGATGCTGGAAGTTTAATACATATTGTAAGAGCAGGTGAAGGAATGAGAGCTATTAATAAACCAGATAAACTTCTTTTAGATAATCCAAATCTTTTCGTAGTTGCTTGTGGAAATGTAACTAATTTTTTTAAAAAAGTATAATAAATTTAATAAATAAGTATTAATAATTTTTTATCTTCCTAAATTTTTATTCTATACTTAAATATACATATATTAATTAGATTAATATTTCTAGGTGTTGTCAAACGAAGTTTAAAAATTGGCAATAAAGTTATAAGAAATTTTTTATTTTGGAGCTTTGTTAAATAAAATATGTTGTTCGTATGACATTTGGAGCATGTTTAATAAGGTACAGGTTATTGAACTTGTATTTATAACTCATCTTAGAAGTACTTTTCTGTCTACATTACTTCTCCTAATATATTTAACATTTTGCAGGTTTATTGCAATATCACCTTAATATACATACAATATGTACTATTATCATCTAAATATCCATATTAAACATATATAAAAAGCTTATCGTAAATTTAAAATTTATTTAATAAGCATCTCAGTTTCCAATATTTTTTATAGTAATATCTACAAAAATACTTTATTTAAGATGTTTGTAGGCACTTTAATATACGACATTTCCTGTGCATGTTATTTGTTGATTTTTAGGGTGTTTTATATATAATGTATATTTAATAAATAGTTAGACACTTCATGTTTTGAAATTTGTTTGTAAGGAACTATATGAATGTAAATATAAAAAAACCTGCTGAGATTGCACTTCGATCTCTAGAAAAGAAAGAACAGCGTAAGATAATTCGCGCGCTAACTGAATTAGAAACGTCAAATGCAGATGAACTATTTCAAAATCAAAAGCTTCACAAGCTCATAGTTCATTCTGAAGAGAAACTATATTCATATCTAGGGACATTAAAACTACGACTAATTCTATCAATCGATGACAACCAAATTTTTGTAGAAGACATCTTAAACCATGATCGTTTAGAGCGATTGCTTTCTTCCCAAAGGGGAAAGGCATGAAAAACTTGAAAACACATGCTTTCGATGCAAAATCTTGTAGAGTTGAATGGAATAATTTCTCTAATTTATTAAAGTCGAAAACTAAATTATCAGAGAGAAAAGATGTTCTTCCTTTCTTTAAAAAGAGTATCAATCTTTCTGCCCTAATATGTAACTATTTCCCCAAAATAACAAATCCAGACTGTCAGGCACACGAGTTTCAAATCTACGGAGATTTTGTTGCCGATCTTGTTGTTGGAGATTCTAGTGAGCATCGATATGTGTTAATAGAATTTGAAAATGGCGAGCCGGAAAGTGTATTCAAAAAGAAAGGGAAAAAATCGACTCCTGACTGGGCCCCTCGTTTGGAAGGGGCATATTCACAGCTTACAGATTGGCTTTGGAAGCTTGAAGACATGCGGAGTACAGGTGACTTTCAAAATACTTTTGGCAGCCGTCGTGCGACCTTCCAAGGACTTATTGTAATTGGTAAAGACATGAATCTGTCCGCTCAAGAACAGGATAGACTCAAATGGAGAATAGAAAAAACAAAAGTGGATTCTATAGAAATATCAATCGTTTCATTCAACGAATTGGAAGAGCATATGGATGCTTGGTTGAAGCGCTACTATGGCGTCTAACAAAGCTCTGTACACCAATATGAACTCCACACGCGGAGTTCATATTGATAAGTTTAAACGTTAGACTAAGATTTTTATACGAATAGGAGATTAACAACGTGCAAATGATTTCATATTGGAAAAATCCAAAAGAATTTTATAATGATGATGGGCTAGTTTTAATTGTTGGACATTATGACCATAAAAATGAACACAATGGTGGTGAGAAGGCGTTAGGTGTACATTGGGGTGATTATCCACAATCAAGAGGGAAACTAAGTCCTTGTGTCATTCCACAAGATACTAGAAACTCTATGTTGTCTGGACTACTACATCAAGCAACATTAAATCAAGATACTGAAAAAATAAACAAAATTATTGAAGCAATTCAGTTTTTTAAGTAATGATAAGTCTAACAAAACATTGGGGAGAAATATTTGACCCTAGCGGCTCAAATATTTCTCAATTTAAACGTTATATTTCAAGGAGAGATCGTGGGTAATATTCAAGTAGATATATCGCCGCCATCTTATTGGCAGGATTTCGAACGACTTACTCTGGACGTTCTTAAAATCAAATGGGGCGATGATTACGCGGAAAGAAATGGTAGGCAAGGCCAACCACAGTCTGGTGTTGATGTTTATGGATATAACCATAAGGAAAATGAAAGTACTGGGGTTCAGTGTAAGCAGCGAAAAAACAAGAAAAACCTAAATGAAAAACCGGCAAGCACACTCAAGACAGAAGAGATTGATATAGAAATCGAAGCTGCAAAATCATTCAAACCCGGATTGGCAAGATTTGTAATAGCGACCACGACCCCTAGGGATGCAAACTTACAGGAACACGTAAGGTTAAAAAATCTCGACAATATACCTTTTAAGGTGTCACTCATGTTCTGGGATGATTATGTCGACTTTTTAAATGACAATCCAAAATTGATGTACCGATATTATGAAAACATTCTGAAATATCGTAGCACCTATAATCAGATAGAGCATTATTTGCTTTTGCTTTCTATGGCATTTGACAGGCCAGCGTTACGAACTCCTTTTCACTTAGAAAGCAGGGCAACGGATTTTATTGATGCTATATCAGCAACACAAAATGCTGTTTCAACGGGGCGGCTTGTGGATCGAGACAATAGAGTAATTGACCAGTGCCTAGTTCCCAAGCCTAAACCCAAAGAATTAACTAAAATCTCAAAGCTTTTGCAAACCACGAGGGAGATAGCTGCTGACGCTCTATCTAGAGGGGTGATAAGAGAGCATTCTACTGTAATAGAGATTCTAGACCACGATCTAATCAGCAAGTTAAACGAATTGAGGCATGAAGCGTTAAGTTTATTGAATAAGCTTCTTAAAGAACATGGGTTAGAGGTAGTTGAGTTTGGTGGGTTTTGAAATATAACAATTTGCTGTACTCGGACCCAACTACGCGCCGCAAGCTTGTGGTTTGCTGCGCAAACTTACCACAAGCTTACTCTGCTCCGTTGGGCCGGTAAGCAAGGCGTAAAGTTGCAAAATCTCTTATTTTTGGAACCGTTTTTACAAATGGAAAGCGTGTTCCAAAAAGAGCTGAATTGTTGAACCTGCTCAATAAGGTACTGGTTGTGGAACTTATTTTTATAACTTATCTAGTAACAATTATTTTATCCATATTACGCCTCCAAATATATTTAGCATTTTGATATGTCCTATAAACTGTATCCAGATAATCTCTTTAAATAAAACTTGATGTTGTTTGTATGTTAACTGACTTTAAATATAAATTTGTGGGAAGTTTTGAATCATCAATATTACCAGCAAGTTCACGAGATTTTGTTGGCCAAAGATTTATATGAAATTTCATCGGTAGATGAGGAATTGGTGTGGGCCCCCAATTATTTCTTGTATGAACAAGAATATTATCTACATACCAGCGAATCTGATTTGGATCCCACTCAATTGCATATACATGGTAATCTTCTGATACATCAAAGCCAAGTTCTATTTGTAATGGAGTACCTCTATAACCATAATCAAATCTTGCACCTTCAACACCTGGATTATAGTAAACATTAGTTAACATTTTTGTTGGATTATTTCCAGTAAATTCAATATCTATCTCTTGTCTAGGAGAGTCTCTATGTAAAAAAACACCCGTTATAAATCCAGACACTTTAGGTGGTTTAAGCTCTGTTTCAAACCTACCATATAAAAAACTTTTATTACTTGTTATTGCAGCAGAACTATATTTTCTTACTTCCATATTTTCCTTTTTAGCAGTAAAAATATGGCTATTATCTTTACTGCTAAAATTTGATGAACTAAACATACATTCATTACCAGGAAAAGTATCTTTTCTCATTGACCAAAACTCTGTGTTATTAAGTTGCAAATTATCTTTTAATTCATAGCTTATTTCATTATTAGGTTGTGAAATAAGGCTTCCCGATTCTATATCTAAGCCCTCCCAAGAATTCGATTGAGGGATAATCCAAGGAGATTCATCAGCCTTTAACCATTTACTAGATCTATTAATTGTATTAGTGGATTTATTTTCTTTTGAAATATATTTTCTTTGCTCTAATCCTAACAATTCAGGAAACGGACTTACTGGTGGAACTATACCAAAAAATTCACAAATTGGCTTCCATGTTACTGACTCTTGTTCGTTTAAAACTAATACTCGTTTAGACCAGTCTTTTCTAAGACTTTCTAATTTATCTTTAGATAAACCTTTTGAAAATATTATTAAGTGAGCTTTTGGGTATATTTTACATAGATTTACTAAATGGTCTTCTATACATTTTACATTTATATAAGCATCAAATTTTCTATCACTTAAGTTTTTAATAAGACTATTCTTTTCATCTTTTGGTAGTTCAAATAAGTCACTACAACACCTAAATCCAAGCATAGATAATGCCATAGATAATGAAGTTAACTTATCACTTTCTTTTCCAATAGCAAAAACAGGTAAAGTAGTAGGTTTATTTTTAAATACGCTAGGTGAGCCATCATTTAATACCCCTATTTGGGATAATATAGGTAATACAGAATAAAAATTCACAGAAGCTTCATCTGACCTTTGAGGAATAATAGATTTTTTAATCATTAACGCGGTAAGTTGATCAAACTTGTGATTTATCCACAGATCTACAGGACCTCGTAAAGGAAGCATTTCAATTAGTTTACTTGCTCCTTCTTTAGAAAGCACATACCCAGACATATACCAAATACCGCGAAACAGTTTAAAAGTACTCTCAGTAAATGCCACTTTTTCTGCACCTAAATCAACTTCCTTGAAAGATAAGAAAAGAATGTCAAATAAATTACCTTTAGTTTCTTTTTTTATTAATTCCTTCCAACTTTCTTCCATTAGACTAGAAAAATTTGGATGTAAACATATATCGTCTTCTATAACAAGTGCATAAGATTCTGTACCTGATGCAATTTTTTTCCATACCTTTATATGTGAAAGAGCTACCGCAATTTCCTGTTTACTCATGTTAATATTCATATCTAAGTTCAAATCTTTAGGTAATGCTTGACATGGATCTACAAATAATTGTTCTCCTAATGTATATTTCGAATTAATATTATCAATAGGTGCATCTTGTTCTAAATTTATAGCATCTACGGCAGTAACTCTTTCCAGTATATTTGTTAGACGATTCCGGGATGTATCCATAATTTTCGAAAACTCAGATTGAACCCTATTATATCTATTAGGTTGTCTATCTAAATTAATTACGTATATTTTTTCTATACATTCAATCTTTTTATTATTAGCTGATACGTTAAATGCAGAACATTTTTTTTTCGTAAAGAGTCGTCTAAAATTTTGAAATAATATTTTCCCCTTATTTATAAAACTATGAGATATTTTATTTTTATTCATAAGTTCTTGTCCTTTATAATTTAATTAAAGATTTTACAGTTTGATATTCGCCAGTTTCTAGAATCATTTCTATATGATAAAAACCAAATAGTTTTAGATAATTCTTCCCAATCTGTAAGAATCTCTATTTCATCGTTAAAAGTGGAAGTTAATAGAGCTGCGACAACACTTGCTGTAATATTTCCGGGGCCAGTAGTGGATTGAATTTCAGGTAGATTGTTGTGATCTATATTCAATAAAATATTAGTTGCTCTTTCAAGTGCGTAACCAATAATTGGATTGAAAGGAACTGAAATTATTGGATTATTATTAAAATAATATATCCAATGTTTATTTTGAGTATCATTGTTTAAAAAATTTTGGGTTTCTACCATTTGATTTAATTCAAGATCATAACATAATGGCTGTAACTTCAACTTTGAATTTATAAAATAATTATCAATCTTTAAACCACTATACACATCATCTGAATCTACATACATACCTCCAGAGTAATTAATATAGCAAAGGCGAAAATAGTCACTTTTCATTGCAGGGTGATAACAGTTATCAAATGCCAACAAATGCTCCTTCTTTAAATTAGATGAAATGTATTCACGAGCAGATTTTTCATTAAATAAAATGTATGTATATCCTTCTTCTTTTAATGATTCCCATGATTCCATACATTTTTTAACATCGCTAGGGATAGAGTTGGCTTTGTCCCAAAATTGTATAATTACTTTAGGAATGATTGTGTTATTTTTTGATGAATTATTACTACCAATTCTTAGTTTATCTTGAAGAAGATTAAAAATGGAAGTTGATCGTTTTATATCACTTTCTGAATTTTCTATAGCAAAGTTTGATGGAACTAATTTGGGCATGAATATCCTTCTTATGACTTAAAATAATTTTATATCTTTATTCTTTAATTATAGTGTTCAAATTTCGATTTAAATAGTAAGAATTAGAAGTTGTATTTCTTTTTTCATTAATTATATCTACTTATATATAATAAGAAAATTTATTTAATATACGAAAAAATAATTAAAACAATATCATACTATGAACTAGTTCCCAAAATAGGACATAAAATTTTGAACAGCTTCTTCCTCAACCTACAAGTTGTGGAACAAGTATTTTGATAACTCATTTTTTGTCCTATTTAGTGTTGATAGATCACTGAATGCAATTTATATAAGACATTTTTTGGCATGTTATTTGTCGATTTTTAGGATGTTTTATATAAAATATGTATTCAATAAGTAGTTGAATCATGTTATAAAAAAATTAAATAATTAAAAATTGTAATTTAGAAAGAGCCGTTTATAGCTTTAATGCTAAAATACAATCGTATAAAATTATCAAGGAATATAATGCAACATCATGCAAATACATTAAAAGCATTATCCGATATTACAGATGCAGGATTGTTTGAAAGGTTAGCTACTGCTGTATTGAGAGAATCTAATTCACTGTATGAACCATTAATCCATACTGGAACAAATACAAGCGGACAAACTGTAAAAAGTCCTATTGATGGAATATCATTTGTAAGTGGAGCCAATCCTCCTCATATGATTTGTGTTCATCATACAACGGGAGACAGAGATGAGTTAGAAAAAAAATTGTTAAAAGACTCTTCAAAAATAAAGTCTAAAAAAAATATTATATACCCTGATGGAGATATTTTAAAAACAATTAAACTTCATAAAGAAGAAAGACTTAAACAACCTACATTAAAAACTACTTTAATTTTGACTTTTACTTCTGAGCCATCTCAAGAACTTATTAGAAAATCACAAGAAATCGCAACACGTGAGGGAATTGAGATTGATTTTTGGTCTGCTTCTAGGATTGCACATTTTCTTGACACAAATTCAAATGGACAGTATATTAGAAAACAATATCTGAATATAACCCAAGAAAGAATATCCTCAAAACTTTTATTAGAATTGTCTAAAAAAAGTATTGATAATTTTACTATATATAATCAAGATAGCTGGATAGAAAGAGATTTAGATAAGCAGTTGAAAGTTCTCGAAAAATCAGGCTTGACTATAGTTTCAGGTGAATCAGGAAATGGAAAGACTATAGCTTGTTATAAATATCTTACTCAACATATTCAAAATGGTGGTTATGGATTTATTTTAAGAGATGAAATTTTAGCGCAATCTCAAACTCTTGAAGAAGCTATTGGTAAAACACTTTTAACTCTACATCCATCATTGACAGATGCTTGTGGGTATGATGCCTTACAAATAGCTACAATAGATAAGCCTATTGTTTTAGTTCTTGAAGATATTAATACTTCTGGAAAAGCTAAGCTACTTCTTGAAAAAATCATCTTATGGAATGAACAACAAAAAAGTACTAATATTTTCTTATGGAAAATACTTTGTCCCATTTATCCAAAATTTGTTGGAGAACTTGATAAAAATATAGTTGAAAAGATAAACAATCAATTTATCAGATGTTTAGAATTTTCAAAAAAAGAGGGTATTCGAGCTGTAGAAAGAAAACATGAATTATTATCTAAAAAAATTACTCCACTTGAGGCAGAAAATAGATCTTTAACTTTAGGTAATGACCCTTTATTAATTTCTTTGTATGATATTGATGAAAATTTAACATCATCAGAGATTATTCGAGGATTTATTAATACTAGAATTACTAACCTTGCTCAATCACATAGCGAATTTATGAGTTCAGATTATCTAACCTCTCTTTTTAGTTTGATATTTAAACTGCTTTTAAATTATATTGTTAAACCTAAATGGTCAGATATTGGGGTACTTAATCTTTCTAATGAAGAGAAAACTATGTTAAGACACTTAGCTCATCAAGGAGATATTTTTAGACTAAGTGGAACTATTGAAGAACAAATTATTATTTTTAGACATGACCGTGTTTATAATTGGTTGGCTTCAAAAGCAATAGCTAAATTTATAAACACAATAGAGTTAAATAATAGTTTTCTCAAAGAACCATATCTTGCTGAAATTATAGGATTATCACTAAATGAAGATACAATAACAGATGAAATAATTGAATTTATAAAATTACATAATCCATTAGCTCTTTTTTATTCTTTACAAAAGTTTTCAAATGCAAATACAAATATAGAAAAAAACATACTATCTGCTATATTTGATTGGTCAAGTGATCAGAAAACTCATAGTAAGTCAAATAAAAATTTAAGACTGGAATCCATATATTGCCTTTCTGAGACAGGCTCTCCCCACGTATTAGAAATATTACAGCATTTTAAAAATGAGAGTTATAGTTATGATAGAGCAGGATTTAGGAATGGTGACTTTCATAAAGGGATTACTCTTTGTCAACTTACACATCCTGGAGTAAACTATATAGCTCATGAGCAATTAATGGAGTATATGATTACAAAGTATAGGGAAGAATTAATTGCTTTTGTTATTGAAAGATTGAATTTAAATCTCTCATCAGATTTTGTATTTGCTTATTCTGAGCGTAAGGGTATATTACGAATGTGTGGTTATTTAGCAGATGATAAATTATTTAATGTATTAAAAAAGTCGTGGGAATATGAAAATAATAAATCTGAGTTATTAGGTGATTACTTTTGGGCTTGTTCTCATTGTTGTGGAAAAAATGCCTCTGTCTTGCTTGAACCTATTTTTAATATGTGGGCATCTCTTTCTGATAAAGAAGAAACTGAAGGGATGGGAACACCTAGAGATTGGTTTGCTTCGCATGAGATTCATTGGGCTTTTAAAAAATATGTTCCCAAAAATGCTATTGATTATTTTATAGAGCAGACACAAAGAGAGGAATTAACATGGCCTATCACATATATGCTACATGGTATAGACCATCCTAAAGTAATGAATTATATGGCTCATTATTTTGCACAAAAAGAAGAAGAACTTGAAGGTTCAGACTATTATAATCCTTTTCTTTCTAGTTCTAGCGATGTTTGGAAAAGAGACAATAAAGCTATGTCTGAATCTTCCAAAGCTGAATTATATAAATTATGGTCAAATATAAATTTAAATAAGTATATGAGGCTACAATCATTTAAGCTTTGGTCTGCAACATATTTAGAACAGGACAAGGAACTATTAATTGATTTTCAGCATGATAAAGTTTTATATGATGCTATTTTACGACAAAGAATAGAGCAAAAAGATATTACAGCTATTCCCTTATTTATAGAAAAAATTAGATGCAGTAAAAACAGTGGTTATTGGTGGCAATTTGCTAGAGATTTTTGGACTTCCGATTTAAGTAAATTATTAGATGAAGAACTAGAAAAGAAATCATATGATGAAATAATGGATACAGAAAATTATAGTGTATCAATGATCTCGGAGTTAATTAATAAAATGAATATAAATGAAGCTGAACTCATTCTCTTAAAACATTGGGATAAAATTAAAAAGAGTCCAAGTTTTATTCAAACATCCTTATATATAGCATCTGATAAACTTATTAAATTAGTAGCTGAGACAATAAATAGTTCGTCTTCTCCAGATACTTTTTTTATTCATATTAATCATCATTATGGTTTGATGACTAAAAACCATAAAGGTATTACAAATATCAAGCAGTTAGAAGTTTTAATACCATATTTAGGTTATATAAGAGAAATCGAATTGAATATTATAGCTCATGAGTGTAATAAAAAAGGCTACTTTGAATTTAGAAAAAAATATTTAGATATTTATTTAAAAGATAAAAAATACAAGAATATTCAATATTCATCAGAAAAAGAAATTATCACATCACTTAATGAAAAGCTTAACGAAACACATTTTTGGCATTTAGAAAATTGGGTTGATGTGGTTTTAAGTGAAGGAATATCAAAAGCTGAACTTATGAATATTGTTTTTAAGTGGATGAAATCACAAAATAATATTGACTTAAAAATAATTAATATTGCACTTGTGGTATTAACCCATATAAGAGGTTGGAAACATTATTCTGAGTTATTGAAGGTGTGTGAAGGTATCAAAGATAAATATATAGAAGAGTTTGAAAATGCTTTATTTTTTATTCAACGACGAGAGTTAAATTTTAGAGTCAAGTAATAACTTGATACTTTAAAAAAATGATACTATTGAAATCGTACTATTTACAAATCACTTACTTTTGGAGCAGTTTTTACTAAAAAGTAGATTGTTCCAAAAGACTTGAGATTTGGAGCATGTTCAATAAGTACAGTTTTTGGAATTAATTTTTTAAAATATAACATTTTTAATAAATATATAATTTAAATTAACATTTCTAGTGTTAAGTTATTTATCCTATATCAAGCTAATCTTTATATAATATTCGTTGTATAAAGAGTTAAATTACAAGGATAATTATGAATCAAGTCGAAGTACTTGCTATTTGGGGTGCGGTAACAGGAACAATTGGTACTGTTGCAGGTCTACTCGGGCTTTGGCTCAGGTTTAAGCAGCATAGTCTTGATAAACCAAAACTAGTATGTAATGCATATTTCGAATTTGATTCTCCTCATCATCCCAAACATAAGTTAACAGTTCGTTCTCTTGGTAGAAGACCTGTTGTTATTGATGAGATCAAATATTATATTACACCAAAAAACTTAATACATCGTATTACTAAGCTTTGGCAACATAAAAAAGGATATTGGCTTTCAAATCAAGAACTTAGACAAAAAATAAAACTAAATGAAGGTGAGAAAACAGAAATTAAAATATCACTTCCGAACGGACTAGATATTGCAGAAATATATAAGGCAGAAGTTGTAGATCAAACTGGAAGAACATGGCCAATTGAATGGCAATCACATTCAACATTATTAAAGATTGCTACACAGGAGACATTAAATGAACTTTCATTAGAGAATGAAAAACGAATTTTTAGTGCAATTGGTTATCGACTAGGTAAAAGATATTACATACAAACCAATTTCAATACTAAGCCTACTCGAATGGGCGTACCAAGTGGAAAAGGATTTTGGTTTTTTGATTTAAAAAAATATGAAGAAAAATTTATTGATATTAAAGATCTTCAAGCTACTAAGTTTTTATCTGGCGAAATCGAAGAGATAGAGTAGAAATTTAACAAACCGGAGGAAAGTCAATGAGATCACCAATTCTGCATCTTGAATCAAGCATTCAGGGAGTTCCATTTCAAATTGCTCCTGAAAACTTAGACAAATTTATGGAATATAGAGATAGATATAACATATCCATTGAGTTAAGTAATGATAAACTGTTTAGTATCCGTGTTAACTTAGAAACAAATATAATAATACTTCCAATTGCAAGTCTTGAATATTTATGGGCATTCAGTTTATATTGCTGGGTTTTATACCAGGAATATCGAGAAGGACAAATAAGAGGGGCAGAAGAAATTAATTGTGTTGGTAATCAAAGATTACAAAATACATACTCTGTACTCCAATGGGCTAGAAAAAATATGCTTACTTCAGGAATTGAAGAGTGGCCTAAGGACTTGCCTGCTCCACAGGCAAATCCAGAAAACGAAAGTGATATTCATGTTGTTAATGAATTATTTCTATGTGCATTAGGTTGGATGCTTTATCACGAAATAGGTCATATTGTTTTGCAACATCCTCCAATTACAACCAGCTATTCAGAACAAGAAGAAAAAGAAGCAGATCAATTTTCAACTGAGTGGATTCTTTCAAAACTTGAAAAAAATTGTCCAATGTTGAGAAAAAGAGCCTTAGGTATAGCGGTTGGAGTTTTGTGTTTACAGAGCCTTGAAGTATCGGGAAAATCATGCCTTAATAATACTCATCCAAATGCACATGACAGAATATTTTCTTGTCTATCGAAATATCAAGTAGGTATTGAAGAACTAATAGAAGCCTTTTCAATTACAGTCCTTCAATACTTGTTCCATGATGATAAAAACATTACTATTAATGTTGATGAAAACTCTTTTAGTGAAATATTTGGAGATTTATTATTGGTGATTTCACGAAGTAAAAGAAGCTAACAAAAAACAATCTAAGGCGAACTTTTATATTACTTTATTATACAGATTATTAACTTTAGTATAATAAAACATTATTTATTTAAAGATCAAGAAGCAATCTTATATGATTATTAACTATAATTTAGATATGAAATACTATTATAAAATATTATATTATGTGCTGTTTCTTATAAAATATACCAGAAGTTAGTACTAATTTATATCTAAAAAAAAATGTAAGATTATGAAGGATTTCAATTGGCTGAACAAAAAGAACAAAAAAGTAAACTGTTAAAAGAAATGGAAAAGGCTGCATCAGAAATTCGTATTTTAATAAATGGAATGCCACCAGAAGAACTCCTTGGATACATATATTCTCAACTGATGATAGCGAACACTTTTACTTCATCACAATCAGACTCTATTACTAATGATACAAAGATTGATATACAATTTTTGTTAGAGTATGTTCATGCAGTCTTTGCCTTCGACATAGCTCCAAGCGTAGTAAAATTTGATGAGAAAGATTATGCTAAATTATTCACTTTGTGCAAGAATTTACGGAAGCAAGCTATGTTGTTTGCTATGGTATCTTCTGTAAATACCGATAATAAAGACTTCGGTTCAAATACTGCTGACATAGAATTTCATGCAAAATCATCTTGGGTTATGATCAGAGGTAATCGTTATCAAGTTTTAGAAGGTGAATTTTATCAATACGTGCTTGCACCTCACGATGATATTTTAAGAGAAATTTATGGTGTTGGGGCAGTAGAGATTGCCGAAGGTTTTCAAGAGTTGGCTAATGCAACTCTTAAGGGACCTGCCAATGCTATTGAAGAAATGATGAAGCAATTCCAAGATGTTCAAGATTTTGCAACTAATCAAAAAAAGCCTCTTGAAGATGTTATGGAAGAGTGGGTTTCTGCAAATAAGGATCGATCGAAAACTGCTGCGTTAGCTATTGATGATATGTTCCGAGGTGGTATAGCTAATATTAGTAGACACACAAAATTACCATTAGAGCTTTTAGAAGCTTTGTCGTATCAGCGTGGTGAGGAAATTGACTTCTTCAAGGAAGGTGACTTTTCAGGCACACCTTATAGAACATTACCTGCTCGTAAAAAACCTTTAATCAAACTTGGAACAGACTATTATTCTGTAGATCCTTGTTTTACTCGTGATTCAGGTTATCGTTCTCTTCTCTTTAATTTGGTACAAAAGAAACCTGATTACAAAGAATTGTTTAATGAACGACAAAAGGCAATGAGTGAAGCCGCATTTCCAGAGATACTCTCTACTCAATTAACTGGAGCAATTGTGTATCAAGAGGTTTACTATAAAGATCCTAAAACTAAACAATGGTTTGAAAATGATACTTTAGTTTTAGTTGATGATGTACTTTACCTCATTGAAGCTAAAGCAGGAGCTGCAGCAACTATAGCTTCTCCTGAACTAGATTTTAAACGTCACGCACAGTCTATTAAAGAATTAATTATAAAGGCTTACAAGCAATGTGAGCGTTTCTTTGAATATATAAAATCTAAAGATGAAGTTCCTCTATACAATCTTATTGATGGGAAACATGAAGAAATCTGCCGAATCCGTTATTCTGATTATCGTGTTATGATCCCAATAGGACTTACTGTTGAGTCATTTGCACCATTTTCAGCATTCTCTAAAAATTTACCTGAAATAAAGCCACTTCTTGGACAGTATGATTTTGTATCAATTTCAATAGATGATCTTTTTGTTCTTAAACGTATGCTTCCTACTACAGGAGTATTTGCACATTATATGGAAGTAAGACAGGCTGTTTCAAATCTTAAACAAGGTCTTCTCTTTGATGAAATTGATCATCTTGGAGCATATTTAACTAAAAATCGTTTTGATCTGGATATTATTGATCAAACAATTGAGGGAAAATCTGATTTAATCATTTTCGATAAAATGAGCGAAATTGTTGATAAAGCCTTTGAAGATGAACACTGGGATATAAAACCAAAACCTACTCAAAAGTTTCCTTCAATAGTATTAAAGTTACTTAATGCGCTAGATACTACTCATAAATCGGGATGGCTCTCTATTGAAAGTATTATTCGAAACTTTGGTGAAGAATCACGTAATAATTTTGCAAGCTATCTTTCTGAGATAGAGAAAACAATAGGTAAGTACCCTTCCCGTTATTTCGCTTTTGATGGTGAAGATCAAGCAATATTTGTTTGGATGCAAAACTCAAAATATGAAGTTGAATGGAAAAAGCTAAATGATAAAGCAAGTGCTGTTGCTTTATCTATTAATGCGAAAGAATTAAAAGGAGTGTTAATTAAAGTTGGTAAATTAGGTATCTATGAATCTGCAGAACATTTTAAAATTAATTTTCCAACTGAAGAAACTGAAGAGAATACACATATATTTAAAAATGCAAAAATAATTAGTCAGAAAAGAAAATTAAAAATTGCTGAGGGTAAAGAAAATAAATTAGAAATTAATCACAAACAAAAAATAGGTCGTAATGACCCATGTCCATGTGAAAGTGGTAAAAAGTATAAAAAGTGTCACGGTCGTTAGACAATTAGTGACTAAATCAAAATTTTTTACACGATATAGTAAAATCCTAAGAAAGAAATATAATGAACGATAATAAATACCTAAAACTTCCAAATGCTGATTATACTATAATAGAACACCCCAATGGTCAAAATGATTCTGTAGAAATTGGATTAGTAAGAGACCATAGATTTGTGTTTTACTTTTGGTTTAAATGGTGGAAAGATACAAATAGAGAACTTAGAGATAGTACAGCTAAAGCACCATCACTTATAACAATCGATTGGCATAGAGATTTACTTGCCCCTTGTGAATCTGAAAAACAAGATTTGATAAATTTAAATCTAACTAGCTATAAAGAAGTTGCATTATTTTCTTGGGATAAATTAAACCAACTTAACGATGGACATATATTAGCAGCCGCATATTTAAATTTAATTAGTGATATTTATGTGTTATGTAAACAAGATGGTACTGAAGATGAAAACTTCATTGATCATTGGGGAAATGAACATAAAATTAGATGTTTTGATTCAAAAGAAAATTTACTTAATGAACTTTTACAAAATAATATAAATGAGATTTATTTTGATATTGATCTTGATTACTTTACAGAAAGTAATGACTCCTGCGGGGGTGGTGAAGATTTGGTATTGATGGATGATCAAGATATATTATCATTGTTAAATATTGATTCAGAATTTATGCAATGGATTTTTAAAAGAATGGAAGGTATGACTATTGCAACTGAACCTAAATGGTGTGGAGGATTAATAAACTCAAATAAAATCTATAAAATTTTAGATAATACATTATTTAATAACCAGTTATTTAGTAAAAAAGAAAAATGGAAACATTTAACTTGATTAGTTTTATAAGTGATATAAAGACTAACAAGTAAATTACCCTAAGAGCAGTTTATTTGCTTATTTTTAATATTTCACAACCTCTTATTTTTGGAGCACTTTTTAGTAATAGTGAGCTTGTTCCAAAAAGAGTTGAATTTTTGAACAGATGAAGTAGTCAAATTGACTACTTCTTTTTATCTACATCTTTAATTGCTCTATAGATTGTATTTCGAGCTACATGAAAAAGCTTAGATAACCATTCAACAGACTTTCCTTTTTCGTGCTGTTTATGTATAAAGTTTTTATCTTTATTACCTAGAATAGCTTTTCTGCCAAACTGAATACCTTTTTTCTTTGCAGCTTCAATCCCTTCTCTAACACGTTCATTTATCAAATCACGTTCAAACTCTGCAATAGCACCTAACATTGTAAATAACAGTCTACCTGCTGGAGATGTTGTATCAATGTTTTGATGTAATACTTTGAGATTTACATCTTTATTTTGTAAAAACTTTGCAATGTTATGAAGGTCTATTACAGACCTTGCTAATCTATCCAGTTTTGTAATATAAAGTACATCACCTTCTCTTACGAAGCCCATCATAATCTTAAATTGCTCGCGATCTGCTTCATTCTTTCCTGATCTCTTTTCTGAAAATATCTTTTCACAGCCTGCACTCTTGAGTTGATCAATTTGATTCTCAAGATTTTGACTAGAAGTTGAAACTCTTGCGTAACCTACATTCATAATAAATCCTTTGTATTGAACTTACTATTTATCTCATATATTAGAATGATTGTAAAGTAATGTCTATTTTCCTAAATGAACAGGTTGTTGAACTTGTTATTATAACTCATCTTTTTCTGTCAGATCCAATGTTGATTAATCAACTCTCAACTAAACATATTTTATAATATTCTAAAAAATATGTTTATTGAGGTAGAATAATAAAGTGAATTTATATAGTTGATTTTATAGTCTCATAAAATCTTCACCAATAGAATCCATTATTTTATATTTTACAGATTAAGTATACTTTTTTTCGAAGAATATTCTTCTTCAGTAATATCTCCTCTTGCAAATCTATTCTTTAGGATCTGAAGAGATTCATCTTCACTGTTTTTGTGAACTTTTTTATTATCTTTAAATATTTTAACTAATAAAAACACTACTAATATTGCTATAACCCAAAACATAAATCCTCCTTGGTGAAAGCCCATGTGCCCCATGTAGTTCCAATTATCGTGAAACATTCTTTATCCTTCTTATTTATTTAATTGAGCCAATTGCTCTTTTGTCAATACATTTAGTACTTTTTCCATATGGTTAGCTCTTAAATTCATCATGGTTTGATGTCTGTCGTTCATTGTTTTTTTGAATGATTCTTTATCAAAACCATTTTTGGTAATAAAACTCATCATATCACTATTGTTCATGTTATTCATTTGAGTATTCATTTCGTTATGCATCTCTTGTTGTAAAGATGAAAGTTTAGCTTTTTGCTCATTGCTTAAATTAATGTTAGGAAAAATTGACATGTCATTGTACATCATACTATTTCCCATCATACCTGACATGTTGCAGTTCATCATATTTTGATGTCCTTTCATATTACCATGCATCATATTTTTTTGATTCATGTTATTATGCATTTTCATACCTTGTTCCATCATTTGCCCATTCATACAATTCATTCCTTGCATATTATTATCATGTGCAAGTACAGAAGTTGTAAGTGCTCCTACTAAAAGTGTTGTTGCTATTAATTTTGTTTTCATTTCTAATCCTTTTTTTATATTAATTGTTATTCATCCAGTTATTGTTCATCCCATTATTATGCATACAATTATCCATACAATTGTGGTTCATCATATTTCCACGCATACCTCTTGAACTTTGAGAGGTTATCCATTCAGCAAGTATATTTAAGTCTTTATCCGACAGATGTGCATATGAAGGCATTGCAGTATTTGAAAACATGGGATATTTTCCTTGACTTCCTTCTTTGATACTTTTCATAATATTTCTTTTACTGTTATTGCTTCCAAACCAACTTGAATTCATTCTGGCAATTGCCATAAACGGTGGAGCTGATTTCATCCCTACTATATTATGACAGTTCATACAGTTGTTTTTTTGAAGTAAAGATTGCACATCATTTGCCAAAAGAGATGAATATACTAACCCTAATGTACTTAATGATAAAACTAATTTTTTCACTTTTTCTCCTTTATATTTTCTCTTGTATTGAAATTATGACAAAAGAGTGTTAGTGAATCATTAGTAAAGTGTTAGCTATGTATTAGTTTTGTAAGATTTAATTTAAATGTAGTTCCTATATTGATTTGTGATTTTACACATAAACCAATATTCATTTCATTGGAGAGTTTTTTAACAATATGAAGTCCTATACCTAATCCTCGTGAAGTCTCTTTATAAAATCTTTTGAATATTTTTCTGGGTTTTTTTATCCCTACACCAGTATCTGTGACTTCTAAAATATAGTTTTCATTAAAGGAAACCATCACCTCACCGTTTTCTTTATTATATTTACAAGCATTTGATAGAATATTATCTAAAATTCTTACCAGACCATCTTTATAACAAAATAAACGTTTGTCCTTTATGTCTACTTCAAACTTAATATGAGGATAAATACCTTTGATGTAATCAACTCTTTGTAAAATTATATCTTCCACATAAACTACTTCACTCTCTTTAATTTTACTTTCTAGATAGGTTCTTAAGTTGTTTTGTAAATTTACAATAGTGTCAACACTTCTTTCTATACGCTCTACATTTTTATTATCCATTTTGTTTTTTAATATTCTTGCGTTTAATCTTACGGTTGAAAGTGGAGTATTAAAATCATGTAGAATATCTTTAATAAATTCATTAGTTAAAGACAAAGATTTTTTTAATGGATGTAATGCATACAAAGAGAATAGAATTGAAATAATGAACATTATTAATATGCTTTGATAAAACATATTTTTGACTTGTTCTAAGATTATACTTCTGTCTTGTAAAAAGCTATTTAGTGGGTAAGAGACCTTTACTAGAGAGTTATTTAAATCTTTCATTTCAAAAAGTACAAATATCTGATTTTTGTTAAAACTAAATACATTAGATATTTTATCACTGCTCTTAGGAACGTTTGTTACAATAAAATTTGTAGGTTCATTATTAAAACTAGAAATTTTCATTTGCGAAAATAATCTTTCCTCAAACAGATATATCTTGTTTTCATACATTTCATAATATCTGAGTGCAGTTATACTCGCTAATGAAATAAAAAAGAGTAAAAAACTTTTGATAAAAGATTCAATTTCAACTCGACTCAAAAATATATCCTTGACCTCTAATATTCTTTATATTTAACTCTGTTAAATTTTTTAACTTATTAATATGAAATCTTAAGGCATTTCCAGTTGGTTTTTCCAAACAATCATAAAGCTCTTCTTGTGCAATTATTCGGTTTTTATTATTAATAAATAGTTCAAATAGATTTAATTGAATTTGAGTTAAATATATATTCTCATTGTTTTTAAATAGCTGCTTGTTTTTTGGTAAGTATACGATGTCATTAAAAGCTATTTCCTTTTTATTTGAAGAGAGTTTTAAATTCACTTTTACAATTAACTCCTCGGGATAGAAAGGCTTTTTTATAAAATCATCTGCACCAACTTCAAAGCCCTTTAAAAAGGTATTTAAATCTGTCATAGCACTAATAAATATTGCGGGTGTTGAATCGTCAGCATCTCGTAAACTTTTAAGTATTTCAAGTCCATCAATATCAGGAACATTTATATCAAAGATATATAAATCATATTCTTTATCAAAAGTGATCTCTATGACATCATTGCCTTTAGTAACATAGTCAACTTCATAATCATTTTCCAATAATAATTCTTTAATAGTTTCACCTAAGGATAAGTCATCTTCTAATAATAAAATTCTTTTCATGGTATTGTTTTACTCTTTTGCTTTGCTATTAATTAAAAGTTGTAGTATTTCTCTCATTGAGTAAGGAATGAAATAAAATATTGCCAATTTTTCACGTTTATTCTCTAAAATACCTGCATCTTTTAATTTTCTTAAGTGTTGAGAGATAGGAGATTGATTCATTTCTAGAATATCACAAAAATCACATACACATAGTTCTTTATTATTTAAAAGTAAATAAACAATTCTAAATCTAACTTCACTACCTAAAAGAGCAAAAACTTTTGATTGATAATCAATATTTTTTTTATTTTTACTAATGTCTTTTTTTGCTTTTTTAACCAAAACATCATTATTTTTATCTCGGACTGGAATGACCCCAAGTTAGTAGACACTTTTTTATTCAGTTAACACCTTGGGTTGAGTAACACTATCATTGTATCTTTTCTCAAATTCATTTGGACTTATAAAATCTAAAAAACTATGTCTTCTTTTTGAGTTATAAAACATTTCTATATATTCAAATATTTTATCTCTAGCTTCTACTCTTGTATGAAATATAGTTTTTCTAACTAACTCTTTTTTTAATGTCTTAAAAAAACTCTCTGCTACTGCATTATCATAACAATTACCTCTACGGCTCATACTTGGGATAATATTATGATGTTTTAAAAATGTTTGATATTCATAAGAGCTATATTGACTACCTTGGTCTGAATGAAGAATTACTTTATGATTTTTAATTCTATGAGTTGTTTTTTTCAGAGCTTCAATAATTAAAGATGTTGATTGTCTATGTCCTGTTGCCCAACCAATTATTTTTCTTGAATAAAGATCAATAACTGTAGCTAAATATAACCATCCTTCATAAGTTCTGATATATGTAATATCACTAACCCACGATTCATTTGGTTTATGTGTTAAAAAACATTGTTTTAAATGATTAGGATGTGCTTTATGAATTGCCCCTGCTTTATACTTAGGTTTTCTTCTATAATTTCCTACTCCACAAAGTTTTGCTTCTTTCATTAATCTTGCAACTCTTTTCTTATTTACATGTATATTTGAAGCTTTTAAATCTTTATGAATATTTCTATATCCATATATTCCATTTGATTCTTTATATGCTTTTTTTATCTCTTGTAAAATTTGTTGATTTTTTATTTCAAGATTTGAAATAGGTTGTTTTAACCATTTATAATACCCACTTGGATGAACTTTCAATACAGTACACATTCTTCTGATTGTGTACTGTATTTCATACTCTTTTATAAATGCGTACTTTAATTTGGGTTGTTTGCAAAGTACGCTGCGGCCTTTTTTAAAATATCCCTCTCTTCTGTAACTCTTTTTAATTCTTTCTGTAATCTTTTAATTTCAGCTTGTGTATCTTGAGATTTTTTTGCTTCTATTTCAGCTTCTGGAGATTGATATTTTTTTATCCAATTTCTCAAAGAATCATGATGTACACCTAATCTCTCAGCTGTTTCAATTATGCCATATCCATTTTCAATAACTTGTTTTACAGCATCTCTTCTAAACTCTTCACTATATTCTCTTCTTGCCATTTTTAATTCCTTCAATTATTTACAATTTTCTCTAAATTGTTATTTTAATTAACTGAATTAATTTGTGTCTATATTTTCGGGGTCATTCCAAAGATAATAAACAGTATCAATACTTGTATTGAATCTGAACTTATCATAGACCATATAATTAAAATGGCTGTTCCAATCACACCAAAAGACATTAAATATCCATTAAAAATTCTCATTTTATGTTCTCTAACATTATACTTTGAGATATATCCTTCTTCTATAGAATATAGATAAAGTTCAAATTTTTCACTTTCTTTATAAATATAATTTGTATAAAATCTTATTTTTTCTTTTTTCTTTTTTCTAATATGAAAAATCATTTTTACACCATATGTTACTATTATAAAAAATCCTAAATTAACTATTAAATATTCTCTATTTCCTGAATTTCTCATTGCTAATATATCACCATTAAAATATATAAATACAAAACCAAATAAAAGAATTATCATCGATAACCATTCTACTAATTTCATTAATACATAACTATGATCTTCTATCTCAAATAAAAATCCATCTTTATCTGGTATTAGTTCTAGGTTTTTATCATTCATTTTATTTCTCTATATAAAGTAATATTTTTTAAAGAATTATCATAATTTATTGAATTTGCAAAATATTTGATTGTTTTTAAATTTTGTAGTTTCTTTATAGAAATTATCTCAGTGAGATAGCAAAATGTACTTAATACCTCTGTAAGTTTAAATTTAGTAAAAATCCCCATTTTTATCTTATTCCCTTGTATAAATATTATTTTTATGCCTTGTGAAAATTCTATCAGAAAATTGTCACATTTTTGTTACAGTTTTATAGTATTTACTACTTAACTCTTTTTTAAATTAAAATTATTTTTTATCATATATTTTTTAATACTTTATTCTATATATTTATCTTTCAAAGCTTTTTCATTTATCTCATTTTTTATATATGAATATGTTACAGATAGACAACTAATTACCAAAACTGTAATAAATACATTTAAAAATACATATAAAATTGAAAGATGAGAAGATACAACACCAGTTAAAAAACCTATCATTAAACCATAAACTAATGCAATTAAAACAGCTATCATAGTTGGAAAAATAATAACCATAAATAAAGATAAAAGTTTATAATCTTTTGTAAAGGCAAAAGCATCTAAAAGTCCCATTTCTTCATCTATTGCAGTAGCAGGGAAAACCATAGAAAATCTACTAAAAACTATCATTACTAATAAAATAGCTAAAGAATAAGCAATAACTCCAACTAAAAATTTGTTTTGACTAAACTGCTCTGCTACTACACTTATTAAAAGAAAAATAGCAATTAAAATCCCAAAAATCAATCCAGTTAAAAGTCCAATCCACACTGATTTTAGGAAAAACTTGAGTAATGTTTGTGTTGGCATAATTGCCTCTAAAGATGAAATATCATCTTTTATTAAAATAATTCTATGAACAGAAACTGCCATAACAATATTTAAAATTATAGATAATATAATAAAAGAAATGAATATAAATTTATTATCTTCAAAATTGATTTTTTCTCCATTACTTAAAAAACTACTAGGAAGAAATATATCTATACCAACTAAAACTAAAGTAGGGATAAGTAGAGCTTTAAATAGAGCATTTTTATTTTCAATTATAGATTTTAAGGCTTCATTCATTAATTTACCATACATATTATCAACCTTTTTTTATTAATTGTTTTTTGAAGTAACTTTTAGATTGTTTAATTACTTGTGTAAAATATTTAATCTAAATTACATTTAGATGCATCACCTTCAGCATCCATATATCCCCATGTTGTAAAACCTATTCCAGAACTATACTTTACATTTCTTACTACATTTGCTTTTAGTTGTTTCGCTTTTTCTGATAATACATAGTTTGCTTGTTCTTTTGTTGGGTCTTTATGAAATGCTGTTAATTTCTTTACACTAACATCAATTTTTTCTATATTGATGCAACTTTTATCATTTAAACTATCTTCTGTTATTAAAATATTTGTTTGAATTTCTGGATTATTTGGAATAGAGATATTAGAATCATTTCTATAACTACATCCACTAAATACAACCATTGCAAATAAAGAACCTACAACTATTTTTTTATACATTTTTTTTTCCTTATATTTTTTATGAAACTAATTATTAGTTACTTAAAAAAACTATATCAAAAAGATGTCACATTTTCGTCACATTTATTGATTTTATAAAATTATTTAATATCTATTTCTTTAGAGGAAATTTCATAGTATTTTCTAAATCTTCAATTAAAACTTTAAAAAACTTATTAATATCCATTTTTTCATCTTTATAAAAGATTTTAAAAGAGTTTGAATTAGAGTAACTATCTAAAACAAATAAGTTTTGATAAATAAGATTTATATCTTCAAATAAAGAAGCTTGTATATAAATAATATTATTAGTACAGTTATACTCTTTTATAGTTATAGTTAATTTTTTTGTTGCTTGATTGTTATTGACTATTATATTTTTATCTTCAAATAGTTGTATTAGATTTGGCAGTTTGTTTGTGATTTTATTAAAATAGATTTTATTTAAAGATTTACAACTTTCATTAGAGATTAAAGGTTCACTAAATGTAAACACTGGTGACATTCCTGTTCCATTTCCCCAATTTACATAGTGTACATTTGTTCTTTGTGCATTTATGATTTTAGTATCAGTTTGTTCAATAACAACAGATAACTCATTTAAAGTTTTATAACTCTCTTTTTGTGATGTATTATCTATTTTATAATTATGATAACAACCAGTTAAAAGAGAAGTTATAAATAAAAAAAATATTTTTATTATAAAATTATTCATTTTATGTTTTTCCCATTGTGTATCGTAGCTTATATAGTAAACATATAAAACTAACGAAACAATTGTATCGAGAATTAGTCACATTTTTGTTACAATTTATCTATATCTTAATCTTTTCATTCTATCGTTGTATTATTTACTATTTCAATATTTATTTAGCATATAAACTAAAAATATATTGATAAATTATAATTTATATCATTTAAGGCATAATTATAAAATACAAATAAAACAGATAAATAGAGGAATATTGAAAAAAACACTACTGATTTTTATGCTATTTTTATCCTATTTAAGTGCCACTAATATTGATATTTATAAATCTTCAAATATAGATATTTTAAGCTCTTCAGAGATATTTATTGACTATTCAAAAAAATTAACAATTGATAAAATAATAGAAAATAAAGTTAGTTTTTCAAAAATAGACTCTTCAACTAAAAAATTTGGTTATTCACCAGACTTTAAAGTATGGATTAAATTTACTCTACATAATATAGAAAATGAAGCTATTTTAAAAATAATAGAGTTTGATAATCCTTTAGTAACAAATATTAACTTTTATGAAAATAATAATTTAAAAGAGAGGGAAGGATTACTAAATAAAAGTATAGAAAGAAAATCTGTAAACCCAGTTTTTCATATAAAATTAGAAAAAGATGAGACAAAAACTTACTATATTGAAGCTTCATCAAAAAAAACCTCTTTATCTTTAAAATTAAATCTTTATTCTTATGAAGCTTTTTACAAACAAGAGATAATTCAACAAATAATTCTAAGCCTCTTTTTTGGTGGAATGATAGTATTAGCACTATATAATTTATCAATATATTTCATGATAAAAGATATTAGTTATTTTTATTATGTTGGATATATTATCACTTTAGTATTCCATCATTTGCTTTATGTTGGATTTGCAAATTTATATCTATTTGACTCAGCTTTTATGGAATATATTGTTAGCTATGCAGCAATTTTTATAGCACTTCCAGTTTTATTTTTAGCACTTTTTTCAAAATCATTTCTTCAAATAAATCAATATCCAAAAATTAATTTCATATTAAATATATTAATTGCGCTATTAGTTTCATCTGTTATATTGTTTATATTTACAAACTACCTTGAACCATATAGAAATGTTATATCTATATTGGTTATGTTATATCTATTTTTTATAACTTTTTATGCTTTTTTAAATAAAAATGAACAAGCAAAATTAATATTATTTGGTTGGACAGCAATACTTTTTGCTGGTTCTTTAATGTATTTATCAAGCTCTGGAATAATAGAAGATGATTTATCATCTTATTATATTATTGAAATAGCTTTTATATTAGAAGCTTTAGTATTCTCTATTGCTTTAGCAAATAGAATAAAAAGATTACAAGATGAAAAAGAAAAAATGCAGCTAAGTTTGATTACTGAACAAAAAGAGAATGAAGCTAGATTAAATAAAATAGTTAGTAATAAAACAAATAATCTAATAGTAGCACTCGAAGAAAAAGAGATTTTACTAAAAGAGCTAAACCATAGAGTAAAAAATAATATGCAAACTATAATATCTTTAATTAGATTACAAAATGACGAAATTAATGATTCTAAAATAAATATACTTTTAACAACAATTCAAAATAGAATTAGTGCGATGAGTCATTTACATGAGCTTCTTTATCAAAAAGATACTATTACATTTGTTGATGCTAATGAATATTTTGAGAAGATAATATCTGAAATAAAACAAAGCTTTGAGCATGATATTGATGTTATATATGATATAAATTGTAATTTAAGCTCTGAATCAGCTATTTACTGTGGATTAATATTAAATGAGTTACTAACAAATAGCTTTAAACATGCTTTTGATGAAAATAAATCAGGAATTGTAAATATATCTTTTTTTGGTAAAAATAAAGAGTATAAGCTTATTTATAGTGATAATGGAAAAGGATATAATCCAAATATTAAAAAAAGTTCTTTAGGGCTTACTTTAATTGAAACTCTAGCAAAAAAACAACTTAAAGCAGAAATGAATATTAGTACCAATGAAGGTGTAAAAGTAAAATTAAGGTGGAAAGAGTAGCTTTTGTGACAAAAATGTGATTAAATTATTATATGATAATATTTAAAATTAAAAGATGAGAAATATGATAAAAATTTTAATTGTTGAAGATGAAACAATTGTTGCACTTGATACACAAAGTACTTTAATAAAACTGGGTTATGAAGTTACAGATATTGTAACAACTTATGAAGAAGCATTATTATCTTTTTCAAAAAATAAGCCAGATATTATATTAATGGATATTTTTCTAAAAAATAGCCTTAGTGGTATTGATATTGCAAAAAAGATAAATGAAAATAGTAACACTGCTATTATATTTATGAGTGCATATTGTGATGATGAAACTCTTGATAAAGCTGCGAAAATTGAACCATTTGCTTATTTAGTAAAACCATTTAATCGTAATGACTTAAAAAGTAGTATGAATATTGCTACTTATAAATTACAAAAAAGAAGTGAAAAAATAGATGAAAATGGAAAATATAAATTATCGCACGACTATTACTACTCTATTGAACCATATTTAAAAGTTTATTTTAAAAATCAAGAAATTGATTTAACAAAAAATGAGAGACTTTTTTTAGAAATATTAATCAAAGCAAAGGGTGAAGTAGTAAGATTTTCTGAGATAGAAAACTTTATTTGGTTTGATAAACAAATATCTGATAGTACATTAAGAACTTTAATGCATAGAACAACAAGTAAATTTAATCATAAGATAATTAAATCTGTTAGTTCAATAGGCTACAAAATAAATTTTAGTTAGAAATTTTATATTCTACTGCACTTTATTCTTCAATATATTAAAATAATTTTTTTTTACTAATTAAATTTATACATAGCTAATTATAAATAAATCTATTAATTCATAATAAATCTCTAATTCCTAATCCTAAATATATAAAATTAAAAATTTTACTTTTTTGTGACAGAAATGTGACAATTTTATGAGAAATTTACCTTTAAATTAATTTAAAGGATAAATATGACAAACATAAACAAAAATCTGGCTTTACAAGAACTTCAAAAGTTACTTGTTTTAAATTTTAGTAAAACTCTAAGCTATATGTCTGATGATTTTAACAATAATCAAAAATATATAATTGAATTGCTTACGAAAAGGGTGTTTCTTGAAGAGATTGTTGACGAAACAATATCATTTAATAAGAAAATAAATTGGGATTCTTCTTTAAAAAATTTAAGTATTGTAACAAATGCTGAAGATTTAATTAAAGTATTTGAACTAAGAAGTGATGTTTATCAAAATATAAATTATCAAAAAGAGTTTCCTGATTTAATTGATGGTCTAAACCTTGATATTTATGATAAAAACTCTGCTATCATCTTTTATAAAAATGATCAAAATATAAGTGGAACCACTAGATTAATTTTTGATTCAGAAAATAAACTACCATCAGATAAAATCTTTAGTTTTGATAATATTAGAAAACAATATAACAAAATAGGAGAACTATCAAGATTAATAGTTAAACATGAAAAAAAAGGATTAAATCTTGAATTTAAATATCTTATGAAAGGAGCTTATTTATTATTTATTTTAAATGATATTGACATGACTTTTTTAGGCATCAAGAAAGATCATTATAAACTTTATGAAAGATTTGGTGGAAGTAATATTATTCAAGAACTTGATAATTATGGTAATTTGGACTTAGATGCATTAATTTTAAGTTGGAATCCTAGGGAAGCTTCGGATTTTTTTAAAAAAACTTTTCTAAAATAATTATTAGCCCTTATGTTATAGATATATTACATAAGGGTTAAAATTTTAAATATAATTAAATTCTATTTTATTGCATGTAATATTTTATACTCTTCAAGGGCAAAATCATCTGTCATACCACTAATATAATCAATTACTAACCTAACTCTATAATAAAACTCTAAAATATTATATTCTTCAATATTATCAGCATTTAATTTTTTAATATCATTCTGATATGCAACTATTTGTTTAGAAGAAATTCTTTTTATTAATCGCTTTGATATAAAACAATCGATTTTTTCATCTTTTAAAAGTTTTGAAAAATCATTAGTAGTTAATTCTAGAATTGGTTTATACACATCAAATAAACCATTTAAAATAGTATAAGCTTGAAGCTCCAAAGTTTGAACTTCTTTATTTTGATAAATATATTTAGTTGAGATATCTTTTAAAACTTTTAGAGCTTTATAATATTTACTTGTTTTATCATACTCTAAAAGTGCATGGTTGAAACTTCCTTCAAATATTACTTGATGATTTTCTATAAATACATTAGAAACATGTTTTACAAAATTTGTGACAAGAGTAACTCTTAAAAAAGTAAAAAACATATTAAATTGATATGGTTCATCATTCTTCTTTGCCTTTTCATACTGCTTATTAATAATTTCTAATAAAAATTCTTCATTTTGTTTTGTACATTCACTTGTAATAATATTATATACTTCATCTAAAGATAAAATTCCTTTTTCAACAGAATCTTCCAGGTCAGCGGTTAAATATGAAATATCATCAGCTGCTTCCATAATATAAGTTATTGGAAATCTATGCCCTGCTTTTATATTTAATGTAGTTTGTATTTTTTCAACTAAATCTTTCTCACTATAATAAAATCCTGGTTTCTTTTTAAGATAATTTAATGAATCTGAATTATCTGGTTTATTTTCAAAAGCTCCTCTTGTGTATTTTAAAACAGCAATTATTTGAAAATATGATAGGTTTAATCTTTGAAGTTTTGTTATTATTCTTATTGCTTGAGCGTTACCATCATAATTACAAATATCACTTTTTAAAATACTTTTTAAATCTTCTATCTCTTTTGTACTAGACTTAAAACTTTCTAGTTTTGGTAAAATATTTATTTTAAGCCATTTATTTATTGTTTCTTCAGCAAAATGACCAAAAGGAGGATTACCAATATCATGAATCAAACTTGTCATTTCTGAGGTAGAAATAAATGCATTTTCCATATCTTCTAAACCATAAGTTTTTAAATCATTTTTTTTCAACTCATCTAAAATAGTTCTTGCAATATATCTTGCATTTTGTGCAACCTCTAAAGAGTGAGTTAGCCTTGAACGAATAGAAGCATTTAATTCCAAAGCAAAAACTTGAGTTCTTTTTTGCAGTCTTCTAAAAGCTGCAGATGAAAATATTCTTCCTCGATCACTTTCTACACTTATATCAATATCACTATATGAATTAAGTTCTCTGTCGGTTGTTAATCTTTCTTTATAATTAATCATCAATATTCCTTTCAACTCTAATAAAATTAATCTATTTTTATACGATTTATATTTTTTAATTCATTTTCAAATTGAATAATTTCTTCTTTATTTTCTTTTGAAATTAAACTTGATTTTTTTTGATTTAAAATATTTAGTTCTCTTTGTAAAGTTTCTAGATTTTCTTTTTGTTTTTCATAATTCTCAAGCTCTTGTGCCAATTCAAATATTTTACTTCTATTTTCTAAATAAATAGGATATTTCTCTAATTGTTCTTCATTATTTGTTTTTTCAAATTCATCAATTCTTTTTCTTACTAATGCACGTTTTTTAGAGTCATTTAAATCTATTCCATAAAGCTTATTTTTATCCTCTTTAATTTTCTGCATTTCTTTATCAAAATCTTTTTTATCTTTAAAAGTTAAATTATTCATTAATTTTGTAATTTCTTCAACTTGAATATTTATTTCATCAAGTGTATTTTTATCATAGTTAGGTTCAACCATTATAATTTTTTCTAAAAAATAATTTGATAGAATTTCTTTAATATTTTTTTTATCTTCTAAATCATTTATCTCATAAATGGAATCATTTTTTCTTATATAATATTCATCCCCAAATATAAAAATATCATCCAAATTAATATCTATAAAAAATATTCTTTTTTCTTTATCATTAGTATAATTAGTAAAAATATATAAATTTTTTTGATTCTTATTTAATTTAATTATTTCATGGGCAATATCTTCAATTTTTGTTGAAAAAATAACAACAATTGAATTATCTTTATTTAAAGAAATTTTGTCTCTTAGAATAGGAAGAAATTCTTCTTTATGACAAAAAAAATTTTCATTTTGTATAAAAGTTTGATTATTTAGATTTTCATAAATTTGATTATCTAAAAATTTTAAATCATTGTGATTATTAATACCTTGATTACTATAAATTAAAAATTTATTATCAGAATAAGTCAATAATTTAACTTTTTTTGTTGATTCTTTACTATCTATTAATTCAAAATTTAAAAATCTTTTATCATTTTCTCTTATATTTTTTTCAAATTCATTTTTTAAAAAATTATGAATATCTTTAAATTCATCTTTAGTTAAATAAAATCTTTCTTGAATTTTTTCTTTTTTAAATTTATTTTCATATTGTAAATATTCAGCATTTTCATCAAAGTTAATAATAAGATTATCACTATCTAATCCATTTATCATATCAATCTGAGCTAAATTTTTTAAATTCTCTCGTATTATATTTTCATCAAGATTTAATAAATCAGCAATTTTTTTAATATTCATTGTTAAATATTTTTCATCTGCTTTTTGAATTATTTTTAATGAATATTTTTCAAATAAGTTCAATGGAACTGTCTGTTTAAAAAGTATGTTTACATAAGCTTCAAAAGTTAATAATTCTATATCTTTTATTGAACATAATTTGCTATCAAACTTATTTTTCTTTTTGTAGTTTCTTATTTGACTCATTTGCTCAAGGGTTAAGTCATAACCATATAACATTTTATTCTCCTTTTACACTACCAAATTTTTTTGCAATATTAAATATTTCATCATATTGTTGTGCCGATTTCTCATTATTACCAAATCTAAAATTATCAGGATTTCCTACGATAATTAAAAGATTCCTTGCTCTTGAAAAAGCTACATTAATCCTATGAGGTTTTTTTGCAAAACCAACTTCATGTTTTTTATTATTTCTTACCAAAGACACAATTATGATATCTTTCTCTTGTCCTTGAAATCTATCAACAGTACCAAATCTAATATCTAAATGGGGATAATTTCTATCTTCTCTTGGAAGTCTCCAAAATCCTTTTTTTTCTAAACTTGTTAATTCTGATAATTGACTTCCATAAAAAGTAATTACTCCAACGGAAGGTTTTTTTTCTATTTTTTCATATGATTTATTTAAAAAATCAAGTGTTGTTTTTATTCTTTTAATTTCAGATTCATTAAAAAAAGAGCTACTTCCTTTATGTTGACTTTCTTCATCACTTTTTTTTGTTTTTAGCCAAACTAAATGTTTCTTGTGAAATGTTTTATCTTGTATTTGATGACATTTTTCTAAATCTGGGTTTTTTAGTCCACACTTCAAGCCTTCATTATTCTTTTCATCTCTATAAAATTGATTTATTGCTTTTTGAATATCAGGATGCATTCTATATTGAGTATTTAACATAACATAGTTATCTGGATTATTTTGAATAAGTTTTTCAAAAACTGTAGTATCAAAATCTAAAGAATCTAAACTTATATTACACTCTTCAGCTATATCTTCCAAACTAACATCTTTTATAATTGGGGGTAATTGTTTATGATCTCCTACAAGTATAAGTTTTTGACCTTTTAATATTGGAAGTACAAGTTCTGGAGGTGTTGCTTTTGATACCTCGTCTACGATAACAACATCAAAGTTTTTATTTTTAAAACTATTTTTTCCTGTTTCAAATAACGTTGCACCCCAAATATTTAATTTATGCATATAGTTAGAAGATAAATAACCTAATTCTTCATCATAGATATTTTCATCTTCTTCAATTTGTAAATCATTTAAAAAGTTTCTTTGTATTTCTTCAAAATATTTTAGTTCATTTAACTCATTAAATCTATCATGAATTAAATCAATATTTTCATCATTAGTCTCCATTAAATTTTTTAAATGTATAAATTCTTTTTCATTTTTATCTAACTCATCTTTTAAATTTTTTACAATTCTATTTTGATAAAAAGTACCTAAGTTTTGTTCTATTGGTAAACTTTCTCCATCTTCAGGCTCGTAATCTTTTCTTATAATTCTAATTGGATATAAAGAGGGATGATTTAATCTCTGTATAGCATTATCTACAGCCATATTTGCTTGAGATACTATTAAAACTTTTTTACCACGTATTGCTTCTTGATAAGCTATTTCAGATATCACTTCAGTTTTTCCAGTTCCTGGAGGTCCTTGAATCATAAAAAGTTCTTGAGAAATCAAAGCTTTTTTTATGGCTTCTTTTTGTTTATCATTTAAAACTTTTGAAAGATATTTGATTTCAAAATTATCTATTTGATTTTGATTTATAACTGGTAGCTTTTTATCTCCGAATAAATAAGGTTTTAATGGATGATTTTGGATTCTTTCTAATCCTTGTTTAAGTGTTTTTAATTGGAATTGATCTCTAAAATAAGATACTCTTAATATTAATTTTTCTCTTGGGTTGAATTTCTTTGAGCTATTATTTCCTAATAAACTTAATACATTGTTTATATTATCTTTTTCTTCATTACTTAATGCATATTCATTTTCAGAGTAATGCGCATATTCATTGCTTAATTTAGAAAATAAGTTAACTAAAAGATTTTTTTCTTCATCTTTTATATTTAATTTTAAAATATGATTTTTTACTTGAGTTGTACTATTTACTTTTTCTTCGATAAATTGTCTAGCTTTCATGGCAAAATTCAAATCATCTAATGCAGATGAAATAATTTCGCTATGTTCATTATTTGTAAATTCTTTTTTAAATTCATCACTAAGTGTAAAAGTGAATTCTTTTTTATTTGCATCAAATTGTCTATCTAACTTACCAAAAAAATTATCTTTTGAATTTCTTCTATCCTCATCCCATTCATGTAGTTTTTTATTTTTATTAACATTCTCAAGATAATAAAAAATAAAATCTTCACCTCTAGCTTTTTTTAATTTTTCAAATATATTATTATCATTTACAGAGATAGTTGCCTTGTTTTTACTATATGAAATTTCAGTTTCAATATAAAAATCTTTTGCATCAATTAATTTTTCTAAAAGAGTCAAATAAACAAACCATTTTTTATATTCTTCATTTTCTTCTAACGACTGAGTTTTATAAGGTTTTAATTCTTCAAATTTTTTTTCTATCGCATCTAATAGGTTATTTGTTGAATTATTATAGTATTCTCGATTAAACTCTATTGGTATCTTTACTTCACATTCAATATCTAAAAAATCATTATTTTCATCAATTATTATTTCAGGTTTTTTTTGAATATCAAAACAAACCATGTAATTATCTATTTTATTTCTGATAGTATCTACACTTCTTTCTACAAAAAGAATATAATCACTATCATTGATTTTAATTCCTATTTTATTTTTATCTTTACTTTTATGTTTAAATATAAATATTTTTAATTCTTCATCTTGAGGAAACTCTTTTTCAATAAATTCTTCAATATTCATATTAAATTTACTTTTTATTTTATCTTTTACTGTATTTACAAGTGCAATAGTAATTATTCTATTTTTTTCTAAATATTCCATATTAAATATTATTTACTTCCTTTTTCAATTTCTCTAAAATTTTCACCATAGCCAAAGTATCAAGTTTACAATACTCTAAAAGTGAATTTCTAAGTTTTTGTTTCTCATTTTCATCTAATGAACTTAACTTTGCAAAAGCGTTCATAGCTTGACTTCCATTTTGAACACCATCTAGTTCTTTATATGCTTTTTCAAACTCTGGAACAAGTGCTGGTAAAACGTACTTGATAGAATAACTTCCATTCATGTGAGGAGTTACATACCATTTCTTTTGAAAAGGAACCATCAAATCTTGCATATTATTATTTATAGCTAATAGATGTTCACTAAATTCTTCAAATAGTGTAGCTAATCTTTTTATAACACCTTTTTCAAAACTCATATTATAAGCTAATACAGTTGCATTTTTTGGTATATCTTCACAAAGTCTAAGAGCAAGTTCATATCTACTATCAACACTATCTTGAGCTAAATACTCTTTATGTTCTAGTATTTTATTTTTTTTGCCATCTTCATACTCAATATGAAGTGAGTATTGAAATGGTATTTGTTCGTAAGCTTTTAAACCTTTATATAAAGGAATTGCTTGTTGATATGTTTCAAAGTCTAAGTGATAAATTGGATAAGTTAAATTTTGTAAAAATGATTTAATATTTTCTATATCTATATATGTAATTTCTGATTTATAGTTTTCAACAGCTTGTGTTTGAATAGAAGTCATATCAAAGTCATGAGGAACATCATCTATATTTATAATACCTCTACTATAAAGTTCAATTTGTTTTTTACTTCCAAGATTAAAAATATTAAATATAGAATAATCAGGAATTTTTCTTTGAACTTTCCAACAATACTCTTTTGCATCACATTCATAAGGACTATTACACTGTTTACCTATATCTATATTTGGTTCATTTTCTCTGTCTTCTAAATATATTTCAAAATCTTTTAAAATATTTGGTATATTTGATTGCATTGATATAACTTCATTTGTAACATCAACTATTTTAAAAAGTTGATTTATATCTAATTCATCACCTCTAATATATTCATTATTTATATGAATTACATTTGCACTTTTTATTTTAAAACCTAAGTTTTTAAGTACATAATATTGAATAGAAACATCATGCAAATATATATCTTTTACTTCAGTTGAACTTTTGACTTCATAAATAGATATTTCACTATTAGAAATAGTCAAAATATCCACCATAACTAAAATACCAAAGAAGTTAAAAGTAGCTTCATAGATATTTTCAACTCCACCCTCAAGCCACTGTTTTGTTGTAGCTATCATCTCATCATAGTTTTTTGAATATGGAACTTCTTTTCCATGAGGGAAAAGTTGACAAGCAAAATCTCCTACTATATTTCCAGTTTCAAATATAGCTTGTGCTTGCTCATCTGGTGGTGTTAAAACACTTGGCTTATATTTTTTAAGCCAAAGTGCTTTTGGGCATTGGATACCTTTTGTGTAGAGAGATTTTGATAAGTTCATTTTAAAATAATTTATCATAAGAATTTTGCAAATTAAAAAAGTTTCTTAATATAATATTTCTTACTTCATCTAATGATAAATTCCATAATTCACTTAAATAATAATAAACATTTAAATTTTTATAGGGTAAATCATTAATAAAAGGTGCATCAGTTTCAACTAATATTTTATTTTTTGGGAGTCTTGAAATAATATTTTGTCCCTTTTTACTTTTACACATATTACTATTTATCGAAAAATAATATCCACTATCTAAGATTTTATTTAGCGTACCAATTTTTCCACTATACCAATGAAAAATAGCTTTTTTAATATCATATTGAATTAACATATTTAGAACTTTATCTTCTGCTTGAGCACTATGTAAATTCAAAATTTTATTTCGATTTCTTACATTTTCTAAAATAAATTCAAAGACTTCAATCTGTTCTTTTTTTGATTTAATAGCTCTTTTAGAAAAATCTAAACCAACTTCTCCTATAAATTTTGTTTTAACAATATTTTTTAAAAAAAGTTTCTTTTCTTTTTCCAAATTGTACTCACTCTCTAGACAATGAAAACCTAATGATGGATATATATATTTAAGTTGTTTAACATACTCAAAGGTTTCATTAAATTGAGAAGGTAAAGTTGTCACATATATTGTGTGTGTTTCTGTTTTTTCACATTCTAATGCAATATCTCCTGCATTTTCAAAGAAATTTATATGACAATGTGTATCTATTAGGCTAATTGACAACTGAATAATCCTTTTATTTCATCATCTGCTTTATCATTAATGTACTGTTTTATTTCTGCATAACCTCTTAAAAGCATATCTGTAACTTCTTCAATATCATCAATTTTTGCCATTAATTTTATTTCTCTTTTTACTTCAGCTCTTGTCAAATTTTTATTTAAGAAATAAGCTAATGCTAATAAATCTAATCTTTTCTCATGTGAAGAAATTTTTATATCTTCATTCTTTAATCTATGTCCATAATCATTGCATCTATCTAAAGTATTATTAAACTTATGAATAGAAGCTCTTCTGATTGTACAAGGAATACAATAACCACAATTTAAACTATTCCTATTATACCAAGTAGCAGTATGTCCTCCACCATGTGAGCAAGATAAAGTTTTAGTGGCTAGTTTTGAGATTAAGTCTGTATTTCTATTTTCAACTAACATTTCACCTTTTGTTTTAAATAGATAGGGATTATTTATTTGAATATTATGCCCTAATAAACTTAAAGCCTCTTCAAATTTTTTAATAAAGTATGGATGCATGGTTTTTGTACTATTAGAGCAAGTTCTGGAAGGAGTTAAAGGTAAATTAATACTAATTACACCATTTTCAGGAGTAACTATTTCATTAATATTTAAATTAATTGCATGAAATAATGCTATACCATGAAATAATATAGAACGACCTCTTGTTGTTCCTTCATGCTTAATTTCATCTTCTGTATAAACATGAAAAGAGGCTTGCCTTATATTTTTAGTTGAATACTCATTTCTTATTTCACTTAATAGTTCACTATGTAAAGTTGATGGTGCACCATGTCCATCTACATGTGAAATTAATAAAATATTGTCTGTTTCATCAACTAAGTTTATTGCTCCTGCAAGAGAGTCCAACCCACCCGAGAATAAACATATTTTTTCTACATTTATATTTAGAGATAAAGTTTCTTTTCTTTCAAAATATGAAATATCTTCTAATTCTCTAAAATTAAATATCCAATTATCACTAGTTAAAAAATCAATTGCTTCTTTTAAAATATCTTTTGCACTATTCCATACAGAAACATTACTAACAGGTATTTCAACTTCAATATCTCTACTCCAATTGTCAAAAGTATCAACTCTTTGTATAACTTTATCAATTGCATAAATAATAGATGTAAAATATAGTACATCTAAACTTGAATTCGTAGGATTAGAAATAATACTAGTAAAACAATCATATGGATTAATAATTAAACCACTTTCATATTCATTATTAATATTAAGTCTAAGTGTTAATAAACAATCTTTTCTATCTAACTCTTCAATAGTAACTTTAAACATATCATTCTTCCTCTAATACTTCTAAAATATCTTTTAAGATTCCTTGAACAAAATCTGAACCCTCTTGACTACCAAAATCTATCCCCTCAATATTTCTATTACATTGTATTCCAGAAATTTTAGTACTTATTGTTTCTTTAACTATTTCTAATATTTCTTCTGCATCAGATTGATTAGTTTTTAAAGTTCTATCTTCAAAAAATATTCTACAAAACAATTCATAAATATAATTTTCATAAAAACCACAAACTAATTCTTTTGCTTTTTCTGTTTTAATTACATTTGATAAAATATTTTCAAGTTCTTCTTCATTAGCTATTTCATTAAATAAATTTTCCATAACTGTCTCAATAGCCTTTGATGCACAAACACTATCAGAATCAACTGCAGGTATTAAAAAGAAATCTATAAATAATTCTTTAATCTCATCTATAGTTTTACCTTCAATATTGATACCTCTAGATTTGGCAGCTTGTTGTAAACCATTTTTAGATATATCACTGAAAAAAGAACCTAATCCTTGAACTGTATTTCTAGCTGTTGATGATTTAAAAGATAAACTACTCCCTCCTCCTGTAGGTATACTTTGTGGTTTATTATAAGATGAAAAGTTTTCTGCACCACCAATTGCCTTTATAAATTTACTTACAACCTTTGTATTTTTATCAGGTTTTTCAATTAACATTCCCATTTGCCTTTTTAAAGTATCCCAAGGACTTCCTTTTCCTTTTGGTGGCTCATAACCTTTTGATGTTCCCATTTTAATTCCCTTTCTCTAAATATTTAATAGCTGCTTTTTTCAATAAGCCTTTTTCCTTTTCACTATAATTAACTATAATTTTATCTACTTTATCACTTAAAGACCCTTCTTTCTGTTTAATATTGTTTAGTCTATCAATTAAATAAATTAAATTATTAACTTTTTGATAAGGAAGGGCTATTACAATATTTAAATATCTATCATAAAAATCAATATTATTAATTTGAATAGTTAATTGATGTAAACTATTGAGAAGTTCTTTAAGGTTTGGAGTTATATTTATTTCATTCTCATATAAACTGAAAATTTCTGATAATTCATCATAACTAAGATTTTTTGCTCTCTCTAAGCTTACTCTTACTTCTGTTTCTTGAGTTGACTTTAATCCCTTATAAATCTTTTGAAGAATAGGACTAACCATATGAACATCAGACAAAGTAGATTCTGTTTTATCTCTAAATAACCAAAAATAATTTCTTAAATCAGTATCAGAAAGTTTAGGTTCTATTTTTATCCAACTTACCATTTGTGGTGTTTGCCACTCTTGAAAAGAATCTTTAAAAGGGTTCTCCTCACCATCACAAAAGACTTTTTCTAATATATTTATTTCATGGAAAAAACCATCATTTTTTGATTGAAGTTCATTTAATTTTTTAAATAATTTAGTATCAAAGTATTCAAGAAGCATTAGTTTTATTAATACAAAAATATCAATATCAATTTTTGCAACACTAGCTAATTTTGTCCTCAAAATAAAAGTATTCAAAAATCTTTTTGTCTGCCTAGGATTACCTTTTAAAATTGTTGTAATCATTTGACTCATACTATGAGATAGATTTAAAAGACTACTTAATGAAGGTTTATCATCAAAATTAATTTTTTCTTTTATATGTCCATAAGAATATGCAGAATAAAAATCAGATTGTTTAAAGCTTTGATAATCATCATATACTATTTTAAAATCATCTTCTTCCAACTGTGTTTTACAAAATAAAAGATTATTATAAGTTTCAATTTCAGATAATGAAAGTTTTGGTAATCTATAAGGAATTTGAATTAACTTCTCAATATAATCTGTAACTATTTGTTTAGAATCTTGTAAATAATCTGAATCACTATTTAAAGTATGTAATTTCAGATGCATTGAAATAGAATGTTTTATTATTCTCTCATCAGCACCAATTACAAAAGCTGTATTAGGTACAGATAAGAATAGCTTTATAGCCTCTAATGTTTCAATAACACGTTCAGGCATACACCTATCTAAATCATCAATAAAAATAACTACACTCTCATAATCAGTTAAATTTATTAATTCTTCAAAATCTTTTCTAAAAGTTTTTATTGTATTTTTAGATGTGTTTTTTTGTTCATCTTTTATGTATTCATTAAGTTTAGATAAATCTGCAGTTTCTAATTCATCAATTTTTTCTTTTTTCAACATACTAAAACCTGCTTCAATTACACTACCAACTCCACCTGTAGCAATAATATCAACAACATTTTTACCATATTTTTTAATACCATCTTTTGCTAGTTTCATATAATCAACTCTTGATATTAAACTCAATATTTTCTTTTTTGCTGTTTCACCTAAAGTTTCATTCTTCGACAGTTCTAATAAAATATTTTCAAGAAGTGAAATTTTTGCATCCTGGTAGCTTTCAAAAAGCCAACTATTAAAATAAATTGTTAATACTTTTTCGTCATCTTCTAATTTTTGCTCAAGTATTTTCATAATACTAGATTTTCCACTTCCCCAATCTCCAAATACACCTATTGTTAAAGGTAGTAAATTAGGATTTGTTACATACTCTTTTATTAAATCACAATGTACTTCATAATTTAAAAAATCCTCAGTTGTTTCATTATCTGCCCACATTATATTCCTCCTAATTTAAATTCAAAACACTCGTCCCATCACCTTTAGGCATAACCCTAATCTGCAATGGAATTCGCTCTTTTAGTGCTTCCACATGGGAAATCACACCTACCATCTTTCCTGAACTTTGTAACTGATTTAGCGCATTTAGTGCTAACTCTAGACTATCACTATCAAGTGTTCCAAATCCTTCATCTAAAAAAAGTGAATCTATACTTATTTTCTGACTTGCAAGGGCTGAAAGTCCAAGTGCAAGTGAAAGACTTACAATAAAACTCTCACCACCAGAAAGCGTACTTACAGGTCTTACAACATCACCTTGGAAACCATCAATTATTTCTATTTCTAATAGCTTACTTGAATCACTACTTCTTTGAAGTTCATATCTAGGGCTTAGTATTTGTAAATATTTATTTGCTAGATAGATTAACTGGTCTAAAGTGATACCTTGTGCAAATTTTGCAAATTTATCACCACTTGCTGAACCTACCATTTCATTTAGTTTTATCCATACTTTAAAGGCTTCTTTTTTATTCTCTAACTCTTTGATTTTATCTTCATGTTTTTTCATATTTGAAGCATTGATTTCAAGCTCTTTTTCTAAACTTCCTATTGATTTTTGCAGTTCATCAATAGCAGTTTGCAACTCTTTTAACTCATCACTTAAAGTTTGAAGTTCTTTATCTGTTAAGTTTAACTCTTTTTGTTCAGATAGTTTTTTTGCTGTATCTATTTTTAGAGTTTGGATTTGAGTATATTTTTCTTCTAGTGCTTTACACATTAGAGATAACTCTTCTCTTTGCTCTTTATTTAAAAGTGCTTTTTCAAACTCTTCTTTTGAGTTAAAACTATTTTCTGCTAGAGCATTATTGAAATTTTGTTTTGTCTCTTCTAGTTTTGTATTTTCATTGATTTGTTTTTGATTTAACTCTATTATTTGCGTATTTAGTGATTCATTTTTTGAATTTAGATTTACTAAATCTTTTAATAAAGAGTTATATCTTTCATTAATAGTATTAAATTTACTTGTTATCTCTTTTTCAAAAATATTTAAATCAGATACATCTAAAATAGCTTTGCTTTGAGTTTGTAATTCTATTGTTTCATTAGAGATTTTAGAAAGTTGTTCAGCATCAGTTTTTAAACTTGACTCTATTGATATGATTTTTGTATCAAACTCTTTTAGTTGTACTATTAAACTTTGAAGTTTAATATCAAGCTCTTTTTTTGATATTTCATTTTTAATAAAACTATCTTTCTTAGAGACTATTGTTCTAAAGTTTTCTTCAAACTTTTCATCAAATATTAGTTCATATTTACTATATACTTTTGAAAGTTCCTCTTCTAAACTTTGCTTTTTAGATATGTTTTGAGTTTGTTCATTTTGTAATTGTTCAATTAAACTTTTTAGTTTATAAAGTTCTTGTTCATTTTGAGAAACAAAAGTTTGTTTTGTATTTAACTCTTTTTGAAGATTATCTCTTTGAATTAAAACTTTCTCTTTTTCATCTCTAATTTTTACTATATTCTTTAACTCTTCTTCTAAAAGTTGCTTTTCTTCTTCTAAGTTTGTTTTAGAATCATTCATTAAAATAAAATTCAATGAACTAAATACTTGCTCAATATCTTCTTTATGTTTTAATAATTTGTTTAGTTCTAAAGTAGAACTCTCTATTTTAGTTTCAAGTTTTGATAAGTTTAATTCAATAGTTCGTAAAACTTTATTTTCCTCATCAAATATTTGCTTCTTTTGAGCGATTAAAGATGTAGTTTCATTAGCATTTAAACTTATTTTATGATTTACAAATGGATGTTCTTTTGAACCACATAAGAAACACTCTTCACCCTCTTTTAGATTTGCTCTATCACTTTCATATTTTGCTATTAAAAGTTCTGCTTCTCTTTTATCATTTAGAGTTTGAATATGTGTTTTAATTTCATTTATTAGTTTTGTTTTTTCTTCTATATTTGTTTTTATAGTTTTTGATTCATCTTTTGAAGAAGATATGATATTTTCTTCTTTTAAGATATTTTCTAATAATCCTTTATATTCATCTATAGAAGTAGTTAATTTATCAATACTTTTTAATCTATCCCTATTATTTGATTCTTTTTGATTGAAATTTGAAGTTTGAATTTCTAACTCTTTATACTCTTTATCTTTAGAATCAAATAATACTTTTATTTCATCAAACTCTTTTTTTGCCTTAGTAAAACTATCCTGTAAAGTCTTTTCATTTAAACTATTATTTTGAAGTTTTTCTTCTATTTGTTTTAAAAGTTTTATTACATCTTTATAATCATTTACATTTTTTGAGATTAAAGATATCTCTTCTTTTAATGATTCATCATTTTTATTTTTTATTAGATAGACATTTATAGTTTTTAAATCATTCTCAATTTTTTCTTGATTTGTTTTTAGTACTTTCAAATCTTCATTTAGTTTTGTTTTTTGTTCATTTTGAGAGCTTATTTTATTTTCTAACTCTTTGATATTTTGAAGTTTTGATTCTATTTTAGTTTGTAATGTTCTTACTTCTTGAAGTTTTTTAGAGTTCGTATCAAATGAAATTTTTTCTTTATCTAATTCATCTTTTGATTTTAAAGATTCATTAGTTTTTGATTGTAAGAGTTGTTTTAAATCTTCTAACTCTTTTTGAAGTTTTTCTAGTTTTTCTTTATCTTGATTTATTATTTGAGTTAAAGAGTTCTTTTCTTGATATATAGGCTGAACATTTAAAGCTTTATTTGCTAAATCTAATCTGATAAAATCTTCTTTTTTATTCTCTTTTTCAAAACTGATTTGTTCAAATTCTTTAATATACTTAGTATTATCAGCTTCTAATTTTTGTAAATTTTCAAGCCAATTGATTACCTTTTTTAGCTCATTTCCTTTAGAATCTAGTTCAAGTTTTTGTGTTTTTGAACTATTTAAAATTAAAGTTTTTTCAGTAACAACTTCATTTGATAATAATTCAATATTACCTAATAAATTTTCATCTAATTTAATCTCATCATTTTTTCTAGTATAAGTTTGATATATCTCTTGTGAAATTTGTTTATAGATTTGTGTTCCCGTGATTTTTTCAAGTAAACTTGAACGCTCATTTTCCTTTGCTTTTAAAAAAGCATCAAAACTTCCTTGAGCTAACATCATAGATTGAATAAATCTATCAAAATCAAGTCCAGATAATTCTTCTATATATTTTGGAACTTTTGAAAGATATGATTCTAAGACTTTTCCCGTTTCAACTTCGCTAACTTCCATTTTTGCACTTTGGAAAGCTCCATCAGGGCTTTTTCTAGCTCTTTTTTGACTCCAAGAACTTCTATAAACTTTTCCTTTTACTTCAAATTCAACTTCACATAAACATTCCCCTGTGTGTCTGCTCATAAGTTCATTTGGGTTTGTAAGTCTTGCAGTTCTTCCATATAAAGCACATGTAATTACATCTAAAATAGTACTTTTCCCAGCACCAGTTGGTCCAGTTATAGCAAATAATGATTCATCTTTTAAAAACTTTTCAAAGTCTACTTCAAACTCACCTTTTAGTGAGTTAATATTTAGTAATTTTATCTTTAGTATTTTCATAGGCTTTGCACCTTAGAAACTACTTCTTTAAAGTTTAAAAGTAGTTCTTTTTCAAACTCTTTATCTTCTATGTTTTCAAGCTCTAATCTTTTTTCAAATACTTGTTCAACTGATAATTCATCTAAACTTATTACTTTTAATTCATTAGCTTTTAACTGTTTTTCACTTTTATCTATTTTTACTGCAAGTAGTGTTAATTCAAGTTTTGAAGCAAGTTGTCTGATTTCATTATTTGCATACATTGCATTATCATCAGATATATGAACTTCTATCCAAGAGTTTTTATCTTCTATTTTAGTAAGTTCATTTTTTATAGTTTCATAATTGCCTTTGATAACAATTAGTTTTCTAGAAAGTGGAACTTCTATCTCTTCTATACTCATTTCATTTTGAGTAAAAGATACAAGATTTACTTTTTGACTGTTTTTAGATTCAGAAAAACTAAGAGCTATTGGAGAACCTGAATATCTTACATGTTCATTATTTCCAACAACTTGATTTATATGAAGATGCCCTAAAGCAACATAATCAAACATACTAGATAAATAATCCCCACCTATATCAATAGTTCCACCAATATAAATATCTCTTTCACTTTGAGAACTTCTACTTCCAACTGTTGTTAAATGTCCCATTGCTATTATTGGGATATTTTTATCTTGTTTTAGTTCAAGTGCTTTTGAGTAACAATTTTCATAATAAGCTTTAATACCACTATTTGCTAATTTCTCTTTTTCACTTATTGTTTTTCCACTAAGAGATTGTCTAATAACACTATCTCTTAAAAATGGAACAGCACAAACAATAGATATTAAATCATCATTTTTATTTATAGGAATAATTACATTTTCATCTTCATCACCAGTTGTTATAACATGAACATTTAAAACTTCTAAAAGTTGTTTTGGTGCTTTTAGAGTTGAAACTGAATCATGATTTCCAGCAGTTATAATAGTAGTAATTAAAGTTTTAATACTTGATAGTTCTTTTAAAAAATTATAATAAAGTTCTAAAGCATAATTTGGAGGAGTACCAGTATCAAAAATATCCCCTGATACAAGTAATACTTCTATCTCTTTTTCTTTTATAATCTTTAAAAGCCAAGATAAAAAAGCTTCATGCTCCTCTACCCTACTTTTTCCCATAAAATTTTGACCTAAATGCCAATCTGAGGTATGTAAAATTTTCAT